>VGNO01000067.1 GCA_016865985.1 Chloroflexota bacterium
AACCGGATTCCGGCTCGGTCGCCATCTTGGGCGGGGCAATGACCGAGGCCAAAAAGGACTGCATCGGCTATATGCCCGAGGAACGCGGCCTCTACCAGGACATCCCGCTCGACCGCTGCCTGGCCTATCTCGGCTCGCTGAAAGGGCTGAACCGGTCCGAGGTCCGGGAGCGGGCCGAGGGGTACCTCGAACGCTTCGACCTGGCGGCGCACCGGCACAAGAAGGTCAAGGAACTCAGCAAAGGGATGCAGCAGAAGGCGCAGGTTATCGCCACGCTGCTCCACAAACCGGAACTGCTCATCGTGGACGAACCGTTCAGCGGCCTCGACCCGGTCAACACGCAGATGATCAAGGACCTGCTGCGCGAACAGCGCGAGCAGGGCGTGACCGTCGTCCTGTGTTCGCACCAGATGCACCTCGTGGAGGAACTCTGCGACCGCATCGTGCTGATTGACCACGGCAGGGTGATGCTCTACGGCGAACTGGCCGAGGTGCGGCGCAAATTCGCCGGCAACGCGGTGATGGTGAAGGCCGGCCGCGACCTGCCGGCGCTGCCCGGCGTGGAGCGCGTCGAGCCGGTCAATGGGGCGGTCAAACTCCACCTCGCGGCCGGGGCGAAGCCGCAGGAGATCCTGCGCGCCCTCGTCGCCAAAGACATCCCGCTCGAACAGTTCGAGATCGCCATGCCCACGCTCGACGAAATCTTCATCCGGGTGGTGCAGGGCAAGGGAGAAAGCGCATGATCAAGATCCTGCGCGTCGCCTTCCAGGAATACCGGCGGCACGTTTTCAACAAGCGCTTCCTGCTGGGGCTGCTCTCCGTCCCGCTCATCGTGCTGGTGTGGGTCGGCCTGTTCTTTCTCATCGTCTCGATGGAAAACAACACCACGCCGCTCGGTTACGTGGACCGCTCCGGCTTGCTCGCCGATCCGCTGCCTGCCCCCGACCCCGAGCCGCCCTTCGGGCCGGTACCGATGATGGCCTTCGCCGACGAGGCCGCCGCCCGGTCCGCGCTGGAGGCGGGCGAAATCCAGGGCTACTACGTCCTCCCCGCCGACTACCTGTCCACAGGGAAGGTCGGACTGGTGTACCGGGAACCGGTCAAGGGTCCCGCCCGCCAGCAGTTCTACGATTTCCTGACCGTCAACCTGCTGCGCGAGGCCGACCCGGCGGTGGCCGCCCGCCTGCTGGAGGGCGGGGAGATCACCACCGTCTCGGCAGACGGCAGCCGCAGCGCGTCCACCAAAGACCGGTTCAACGTGCTGCTGCCGATGATCGCCGGGCTGGCCTTCATGATCGTCATGTTCACCACCGGCGGCTACCTGATGCAGGCCGTGGTGGAGGAGAAGGAAAACCGGACGATGGAGGTCGTTATCACCTCCGTCTCGCCGGACCAGTTCATGGCCGGCAAGATCATTGGCGACCTCGCCATCGGCCTGACCCAGATCGCGCTCTGGGGGCTGTTCATCGTCCTGACCGTGCTGGTGGGACGCAACTACGCCGAATTCCTGCGCGGCATCCAGGTCTCCTCGCAGGCCATCCTGCTGCTCGGTGTGGTGATGCTCCCGGCGATCGTGATGGTGGCCGCGCTGATGGCAGCCATCGGCGCCACCGTGACCGAGGCGCGCGAAGGCCAGCAGGTGACCGGCATCATCGCCATGCCGGTCTGGATCCCGTACATGCTGATGGCGCTGTTCATCGAGAATCCCAACTCACCCATCGCCGTCGTTTTGAGCCTCTTCCCGCTGACCGCGCCGCTGACCCTCTTCATCCGCGTCGGGCTGACCATCATCCCGGCCTGGCAGATTGCCGTGAGCGCCATCGTCCAGGTGGCTGCCGCCATTGCAGCCATCTGGCTGGCCGGGCGTATCTTCAGGCTCGGGATGCTGCGCTACGGCCAGCGGCTGAAATGGCGCGAGATATTCGTAAAGAATTAACACAACGGGCACAAAGGAGACACAAAGGTGTCCTTTGCGCTCCTTCGTGAACCTTCGTGACCTTTGTGTTTAGGATCGCCTCATGAAGAAGATTCTACTCGTCCTCAAGAACGAAATCGTCACCCTCATCTCCCGCCCGTCCTTCTGGCTGGCTGCGCTGGGACTGCCGCTCGTGGGCGCGCTGGTCTTTGCCCTCGCCGGCTGGCTCAACCGCGACGCGGCCGCCGCGCAGACCGTCAGCCAGGTGGTCGCCGGTCCGCAGACGGCGCGCGCGGAAGGATACGTTGACCTGAGCGGGATCGTGCGCGAGGTCCCGGCGAGCGTCCCGCCCGGCACGTTCGTCGCCTATCCCAGCGAGGAAGCGGCGCGCGCCGCCCTCGAAGCGGGCGAGATTTCCGCCTTCTACATCGTGGCCGCGGACTACATCCAGACCGGCGCGATCACCTACGTCCGCCCGGATTTCAACCCGCTCTCGGCCTCCTCCGACCAGTCGGGCATGTTCAACTGGGTGGTGGAGGTCAACCTGGCGGGCGGCGACATGCTCTTCGCCAGCCTGGTCAACGGGCCGCTGGACGTGCAGGTCACCTCGCTTGCCCCGGCCGCGCCGCAGTTCGAGGAGGACAGCCCGCTTGGTTTCCTCGTCCCGTACATCGTCACGCTGCTCTTCTACATGCTCATCATCAGTTCGGCCAGCCTGCTGCTGGGCAGCATTTCGAAGGAGAAGGAAAACCGGGTCATGGAGGTTCTGCTGACCTCCGTCACGCCGCGGCAGTTGCTGACCGGCAAGATCCTCGGGCTGGGCATCGTGGGGCTGGCGCAGACGGTCATCTGGCTGGGGATGGGTTACACGCTGATGAATCTTTCAGGCCGGACCTTCGACCTGGCCGTCAACATCGGTCTGCCCGCCTCCTTCCTGGCCTGGGGACTGGTCTTCTTCCTGCTCGGTTACGCCGTCTATGCCAGCCTGATGGCGGGACTGGGCGCCCTGGCGCCCAACCTGCGCGAAGCCACCCAGGCCACCTTCGTGGTCATGCTGCCGCTGATGATCCCGCTCTTCTTCTCCAGCAGCGTCTTTGCCGAGGACCCGCATGGGCCGATCGCCACCACGCTGAGCATCTTCCCACTCACCTCGCCGGTGGCGATGATGGCGCGCCTCGCCTCCGGCGGCGTGACGTGGTGGCAGCCGTGGCTGGCCGTTTTGCTCCTCGCCGGGACGGCCGTGCTTATCGTCCGCGCGGTGGCCGGCATGTTCCGCGCCCAGGCGCTGCTGGCCGGGCAGGGGTTCAGCGTGAAGGGTTATTTCAAGGCGTTGGTGGGAAAATAGGTCCATCGGCATTCGATGGATTGTATTGCATACCGTTCGACTGCACGAGGGCCACACCTTGTGATGGAAAGGCCAGGGCTTTTTAATTGTTCACTTATAGTGCCATCACGAGGCATTTTCGACCGGAGTAATCCCCAAAGGACGGGGGCGAGCAAACGCCGGTCTCGCAACGACACAAAACGACACAAATGATGAGGAAGGACGACTTTAGAGGCGCTTTGGAAAGGCGGGGGAGCGCCTAATTTAGTAGGCTTCTTCGGGCTTTTTACCGTAGAGTACGCAAAGAGAGCAGGAAGCCCTTTGTATTTTTTTCTCTGCTAGTTCCGCGCTCTCTGCGGCTAGAAAGAAAGCCCATCGTTATAAACACTCCCAAAGGCTGCGAATATGCACGATCGAAATGTGAGCGTGCTATAATCAATTGTGATCGATCGAATAATCATTTGTTGGTAGCAATATTACTCAGGGCGCGTAAAGTATAGGGATTCCCTCACTCCTCAACAAGTACAAAGTCTCTTCGATTTGTTCCTGCCTTACCGTAAACATAAGTACATCGCCATCGAAGTTGTACATGATTCCCCAGACTTCGATCCCATTATCCTGGAGGAATTGCTTGACCTCCCTCATCCCCCAGTAAGGGTTGGCTGGGATCCCAAAATCAGCCACAGGACCAGCGAGGAGATCCTGGATGAATGCAAATAACGGTGTGATCCAATCGAAGGCACAACCGATGTTTAACAGTTTATCGAACATAGAAAGATGAATGTATTTCTTGTTATAGAATATATGTTCTATTTTACTACCGTCAGCGAAACCGTCAAGGGCTTGGGAGGTGGTTCGCATGGAAGACAGTTTCTCGTGTGGTTTTATCTTCGGCATCGTTACTGCTGGAACCCTTGGTTTCATCCTTACCCGCATTCGTGAATCGCGGATGCGGATGAGGTCTCGCAATCGACCCCTGGACACATTCCCAGACAGCCAACAATCAAACCTGACCCCGGGGGGCATCGTGCGGGAAAGCAACCTGGCTACCGTCGGCTGCCTGTTCTGGATCATCGTCCTGGCAATCGCCGGCGCCGTCCTCTATCTACTCGCAATCCCGTGGCTTTAGCCCCAACCTGTCCTGGTGGATTGCGCCTGTCCCGCCGATCCTCTTGACAAATAGATATTTATCTATATAATATCGCATTGACAAGCATCTATATGAAAACCAACGACCCCGTCCTCTTTGCCAAAGCCCTGGCCGACGAGACCCGCCAGAAGATCATGCAACTGGTTTGCTGCAAGTGGCTCTCGGTCGCCGAGATCGTCGAGCGCTTGAACGTCACCCAGCCGACCGTCTCGCACCACCTCGCCATCCTGCGCCAGGCCGGGCTGGTGCAGGCGCGCGAGGACGGCAAACAGACCTTCTATGCGCTCAACCAGGACCGCCTGGCCAACTGTTGCGGCACTCTGGTGCTTAATTTTGCACCGGAAACCGAGACCGCCAGGGCCGTCAAGATGGTCATCATCAAATCCGATTAACGGGACGCATGCCGTTCCAAGACCCTGGCTGCGTCCCAAAATTTCATCCAAACATATAGATATCTATCTATGTAAAGGAGACCCGATGAAACCCACCAAGATCCACGATGCCGTCAAGGAACATTATGGCGAATTAGCCCTGGCGGGACAATCCTGCTGCCCGCAACAGAACCTGCTGTACCTGCCTGAAATCGTGCAGGAATTTCCCGGCGACATTGTCGATGCCAGCGCCGGCAGCGGCGACCCGGTAACGCCGGCCGCGCTGAAACCCGGCGAAACCGTGCTGGACCTCGGTTCCGGCGCCGGCTTGGACTGTTTCCTGGCCGCCCGGCAGGTCGGCGACGGCGGCCGCGTCATCGGCGTGGACATGACTCCCGCCATGCTGGCCCGCGCCCGCTCCAATGCCCGGCGGTTGAATATCTCCAACGTGGAATTCCGCGAAGGATTCCTCGAGTCCCTGCCGGTCGAAGATGAGAGCGTGGATGTGGTCATTTCCAACTGCGTCATCAACCTGGCGCCGGACAAAAACCCGGTCTTCCGGGAACTCCGGCGGGTTCTGAAGAATGGCGGGCGTATCTCTGTCTCCGATATCCTCACCAACCATCCCCCGGCCGCTGCGCAAGAGAGCGGGGACAAGGATTGGTGCGGCTGCACCTCCGGCGCCCTGACGGCGCGCGAATACACGGATGCACTGGCCGGCGCAGGGTTCGTGGATATCCGGATCACGCCCAACCTCGACCTGATCGAAAAAGCCTTTGCCAGCGGGCAGTTACAGGTCCAATCCCGATCGGGGAAACCTGTCCACCTGACCAGGGACGAACTCCTCGAAAAGGTGCGGAACTGGGAGGGCCTGGCCGGGAAGATGTACGTCCCACACCTGGTCAGCGCCCGGAAACCGGGCTGAGCCCGGCCGGAAGATTTTACAATCCTGTAACCTGGTTTTCCTTGACAAGCCGACCATTCGGGATAAAATAATACCGACTGGTCGGTTTGTTTTTCTCGAGATCCCTGCCCTTCCAGCCGGGCAGGGGGGATATGCCAGGAACCCTTGCCACAGCAACGCAGTGAAGAGACCCGCGCCCGCATCCTCGACGCCGCCGTCCGGCGCTTTGCCATCTCCGGCTACAACGCCGCCAGCGTGGATGATATTTGCGCCGAGGCTGGCGTCAGCAAAGGCGCCTTCTACCACCACTTCCCCACCAAGCAGGGCATCTTCCTGGCCTTGCTGGAGGGATGGTTGAAGACAGTGGACCACGGCCTGGAAAGCCTGCGCCAACCGACCGTGCCGGACACCTTCATCCGCATGACCCAGTTGCTGCCGGCCATCTTTGCCGCCGCAGATGACCGGCTGCCGATGTTTCTCGAGTTCTGGACCCAAGCCAGCCGCGATGAAAAGGTCTGGGCGGCAACCATCGCCCCCTACCGCCACTACCGCCGGCACTTCGCCAGACTGATCCAGGATGGGATTACCGAAGGTTCCATCAAGGAGACTGTCGATCCCCAGGCAGCGGCGCAGGTCATCCTTTCACTGGCTGTCGGATTGTTCCTGCAAGGGGTGCTCGACCCGCAGGGCGCTGAATGGCAGAAAATCGCCGAACAAAGCATCCAGGTGCTGTTGAACGGCCTGGCGAAATAACGAACAGTCCTTTCTCCCCACCCGGGAGAGGACAAAGGAGTCTGGAAATGATACTCGTCACCGGAGCCACCGGTCACATTGGCAATGTCCTGGTGCGCAAACTGCAGGAGCAGGGCAGGAAAGTCCGCGCCCTGACCTGGCGCGGGGAGGATGCTTCCTCCATCCGGGATATGGATATCGAAAAGTTCGAAGGCGATGTTCTCGACCCCGTCTCGCTCAGGCCGGCGTTGGATGGCGTGGACACCGTCTACCACCTGGCAGGCATCATCTCGATCATGCCGGGACACAATCCCCTCGTCTGGAAGGTGAACGTGGAGGGGACACGCAATGTGCTGGAGGCCGCCCGGCGCGCCAAAATCCAGCGTTTGGTCTACACCAGTTCCATCCATGCCATCAAGCGCGCCCCGCATGGGGTCCAACTGGATGAATCGCTCGGCTTCGACCCGAACAACCCCTATGGCGAGTACGACCGCTCGAAAGCCGCCGCCAGCCTGGAAGTGGAGGGCGCCGCCCGCGCCGGCCTGGATGCGGTCATCGTCTGCCCGACCGGCGTCATCGGCCCGTACGACTTCCGCGGCTCGGAGATGGGCGAGGTGATCCGCGGGGCAGCCGAGGCCCGGCCGATGTTCTATATCGAAGGCGCTTACGATTTCGTGGATGTGCGCGACGTGGCCGACGGCTTGATCGCGGCCGCCGAACACGGCCGCCAGGGCGAGAGTTACATCCTGGGCGGGCACAAGATCTCGGTGCGCTTTATGCTCGAAACGGTGAGGGAGGCGACCGGCAAGGCTTTCGTCAGCATCAAGATCCCCTTCTCGCTGGCCGAGTTCGCCGCCAAGTTCACACCCTGGTATTACCAACGGACCAAGTCCAGGCCGCGTTTCACCCCCTATTCGCTGGAAGTACTGCAGAGCAATTCGGATATCAGCCACGCCAAGGCGGCCCGCGAACTGGGTTTCCGGCCCCGCCCGGTGATCGAAACGATCGCCGATACCGTGCGCTGGTTGTTCGAGAACCGCAGGTCACGGGCGGAGGCCTGACCTCGATGGCAGCGACCGGCAGGGACGGGAAATGGGCAGGGCGGGTGGCGATCGTGACTGGCGCCTCCTCCGGCATCGGCGCGGCGACCGCCAGGCGGCTGGCCGCGGCCGGGTTGCGCGTGGCGCTGGTGGCGCGCCGCCTGGAACGCCTGCTCGACCTGAAAAGCGAGATCGAATCTGGCGGGGGACAGGCCGAAGCATTCGCTGCCGACCTGGCCTGCGAAGAGGAGCGGCGCCGTCTATTCGACAGGATCGATACCCTGGTCGGCCCGGCCGAGGCGCTGGTCAATAATGCCGGGTTCGGCTGGTACGGTTATTATGAAGAGATGCCCTGGGAGACCGCCCGTGACATGCTGCAAGTCAATGTAGGCGCCGCCATCCACCTGACCTCCCTCTTCCTGCCGGGGATGCGCGCCCGCAACTCCGGGCACGTGGTCAATATCGGTTCGATTGCCGGCAGTTTCCCCAACCAGGGCGTGGCGGTCTACAGCGCCACCAAATCATTCCTGGATGCCTTCACGACCGTCCTGTACCGCGAACTGCGGGGCTCGAAAGTAAATGTCAGCGTGGTGCGCGCCGGCCCGGTGCGGACTGAATTCTGCGAACAGGCGCTCAACCGGGAGGGCGGCGGACATGTCCCGACCGAGAATGTGGGGGTGACTTCGGAAGTGGTGGCAGAAAAGGTCTGGCGGCTGCTGCTCCGGCCGCGCAAGGTGGTCTATGTGCCATCCATCCTGCGCCTGGCGCCCTGGGTGGAAATGACCTTCGGCTGGCTGGTGGACCGGCTCGGCCCGCTGCTGCTTAAATACCGGCGCACAGCCTAATCTGTTCTGCAGGGCGGAAATCTGGTATCGTTGGGTAGGCAAGGAGCGCTGCGCCTCCATTCGAACCTGAGGACAATCATCCGATGAAAAAAATCGTCATCCTGACGCCGGTCTACAATGACTGGGACTCGTTCGCCATCCTGCTCCAGGAGATCGAGCGCGCCCTTGCAAGCAGCGGACTGGTCGTGACCGTGGTGGCTGTTGACGATGGTTCCAGCCAAGTCCGCGCCTTCCCACCCGCCATGGTTCGTTCCCTGAAGACCATCCGGCGGGTGGAAGTGTTGACCCTGGCGCGCAACCTGGGACACCAGAAGGCGCTCACCATTGGCCTGGCCTATGCCAGTGAAAACATCAAAGGCGAAGCCGTAATCGTCATGGACTGTGACGGCGAGGACCGTCCCGCCGACCTGCCGCGCCTCCTGGCGGAACAGCAGGCCACCCCGCAGGCAATCATTTTCGCCCGCCGCACCCGCCGTTCAGAGGGGATCGCCTTCCGCTTCTTCTATGCCGTCTACCGCCTGTTCTTCCGCCTGATGACCGGCCAATCCATCTCCTTCGGAAATTTTTGCAGCATCCCTGCATCGCTCCTGCCGCGGGTGGTCTTCCTGCCGGAGACCTGGAACCATTTCGCAGCCGGCGTCATCCGCTCGCGCCTTCCGCACCGCGCCATCCCGGCCGAGCGCGGCAGACGCTTCGCCGGAAATTCCGGTATGAACTTCATCCAGCTCGTCCTGCACGGCTTGAGCGCCATCTCGGTCTACCTGGACGTGGCCGCCGTGCGCCTGATCCTGTTCTCATTGGGGGTCATCCTGGCCGTGGCGCTCGGTTTCGGTGCGCTGCTCTATGTCAAGTATTTCACGCTCCTGGCTATCCCCGGCTGGGCCACCACGGTCGCCATCGGCCTGGCGCTGATCTTCTTCCAGGCCATCTTCTTCCTGACCTTCCTGTCCTTCCTGGCGCTCACCTCCCGCAGCAACCGGCTGTTCATTCCCGCCAAGGATTACCGGGATTTCATTTTCGCCATCGAAACCATCAGACTATGACCATCCAACCCTACCCCGGCCAGGAACTCGAAATATTCGCCCAGGCGCTGAACTGGAAGGCTTATTTTGCGGCGCGCATCCGGCGCAGCCTGGGTTCGAAGGTGCTGGAGGTGGGCGCCGGGATGGGCGCTGTCACACCCTTCCTGTGCGACGGCAACCAGGATCACTGGCTGTGTCTCGAACCCGACCCGCAACTGGCGCAAGCCCTCGCCGGGCGGATCGCGGCGGGGGAACTCCCGCCTCCCTGCCGGGCGCGTCCCGGCACGCTGGCCGACCTGGGCGGGGAACGCTTCGACACCATCCTCTACACGGATGTCCTGGAACACATCGGAGACGACCAGGCCGAACTGCGACGGGCAAGCGACAGCCTGTTCCGGGGCGGGAGGCTGATCGTACTCGCCCCCGCCCACCAGGGACTCTTCAGCCCGTTCGACCTGGCGATCGGCCATTTCCGGCGGTATGACCGGCAATCGCTCCTGGCGCTGACACCGGACGGCTGCCGGGTGGAGCAGGCGCTCTACCTCGATTCCGCCGGGCTGCTGCTCTCGCTCGCCAACCGGCTGTTGCTGCGCCAGACCATGCCGACCCTGGAACAAATCCTGTTCTGGGACCGGCGCGTCATCCCGGTCTCGAAGGCGCTCGACCGCCTGACCGGATACCGGCTGGGAAAATCCATCCTCGCGATCTGGAAACGGATGTAAAATAACCCCACATGAAAAACATCGGCCATACCTTCCGCAGGATCTCCCCACCCGTCTTGGCAGCCGCCGCCGCGCTGGCAGTACTCGTCACCACCCTGACCATCATCCGTCCATCGGCCCAGGGGCTGACGCCCACGCCCCCCGCCGCCTCCCTGACTCCCAGCGTGACCCCGACCCCGACGCTGGCCCCCGGCGACACCAGCGGGATCATCTCACTCGGGATCGTCATCGTGGCGATCATCGTCTTTGGCGTCATCCTGGGGCGGGGGTTGACGGCGAACCGGAAGCCGCGCCAGTAGGGACCCGGCCAGGATCCCCAGCGCCCCGCACAACAGGTCGAACCCGTCGGGGCTGCGGCCGACGAAGAAGAACTGGCTGGCCTCTTCCAGCGTCGCGCCCAGAATGGCCACGACCGCGCCGGGTGGAAATTTCCATCTACCGATCCGCAACCGGCGGCGGGGGAATGCCCGTTCCAGCAGGTAAGCCAGCAAGCCGTAGAGCACAAAATGACCCAGCAGGTCGCCATGGGGAAAGGCGTAGAGGGACTTGATGATATCCGGCATCGAGCCGGTATCGGCCCACCAGGCGATGAGCAGCATGAACAACAGGAACGCCAGCGCCGGCAGCAGCCAGGAGGTCATTTCCGCCCGAAATCGGCCGGGTTTTCGCCCCAGGCAGCGGTATCCCATTTCAGGAGCGGTCCGGGAACGCCGTTCGCCCCGAGCCAGGCTTCGGCGCGGGCGATCAAGTCGAACAAGGCGGCGTTCCGGCCGGTCTGCCCCAGGCGGGTCCTGCAACGCCCGGTCTTCACCCAGGCCAGCGCAGTTTCAGAATCCGAGTAGACCGGTATTTCCTTCCCCTGTTCCTGCAAACTTGCCAGGGCGTGGACGATGCCCAGGAACTCACCGATGTTGTTCGTCCCATCCGGGTAAGGCCCCAGCCGGAAGAGTTGTCTCCCGCTGGCGGTATCCACGCCCCGGTATTCGAGCGGACCGGGTGAGCCGGGGCAGGCCGCATCCACACAAATGGACGGCAGGAGGGGCTTGGTGGGCGCGAACAGCCACTGCTGGTGGGTGGAGGGCTTGCCCAGGTATTCTTCGTAGCGGTTCCCGAAAGCCGCCTGCGCCGCCTGCAGGCTGCCAAAAGACTTGTATTCCGCCTGGGGGTAGCCTGTCACCTGGGCGGAACATTCCTCCCAGGTAGTGTAGATGCCGGGTTTCCGGCCTTTCCAGACCACATAGGTTTTTTGGGTTGGCATGAGGCAATTGTAGCGGATTTTCCGGAGGAATGTCATCCAGTGAACGGGAACTTGCTCGTTTCTGGCAATATCCGGCCTGTGATACACTTGGCCTCTGCAAATTACCTTCCAGGAGTAAACTTTCACCATGTGCGGAATATTCGGATATGTAACGGACAAAGAAGAAGCGCTCGGCCCAATCCTGATCGCGGCCGCGGAGCGGCTGACCTACCGCGGCTATGACTCGGTCGGCGCGGCGACATTGAACGATGGGAAAATTGATTTACGCAAAGATGTCGGCAAGGTGGAGGCAGTGGCAGCGAGGTACAACATCGCCGAAATGCGCGGACAACGCGGCATGACACAGTTGCGCTGGGCGACATTCGGTGAGCCGTCGCAGGTTAACAGTCAGCCGCATTTGGATTCGAATGGCGACATGGTCGGCGCGCATAACGGCAATGTGGTCAACAACGTCGAATTACGCGAGCAGTTCATCGCCGAGGGCATGACCGTTCGTTCACAGAACGATGGCGAAACCTGCGTCCATGCCGTTGAAAGATACATCCACCGCGGCTATGAATTCATCGATGCCATCCGCCTGGCGTATGGCGATTTGCAGGGAGACTATGCCTTTGTCATCGGGCGCGCCGACGACGATAAACTCTATGCCTTCAAAAAGGGTTCGGGCATGGCGGTGGGACTCGGCGAAGGTTTCACCTGCGTCTCGTCCGACCTGCCTTCGATCCTCCCGCTCACCCGCACCATCATCCGCCCGCAGGATGGCGAGATCGTCACGTTGTGGGCCGACCGCGTGGAAGTGCGTTCGGTAAAAGATGGCAAGTTGATCGCGCGCAAGCCCGAGTTGGTCACCGAGACGATGGACGCGGTGCAGAAGGGCGGATATCCCCATTTCATGCTCAAGGAAATCCACGAGCAGGCCCAGGTGGCGCGTGAACTGCTCCATCTGCTGGATGGCAGCCCGGATGTCCAGCCGCTGGTCGGGAAGATGAAGAACGCCCGGCATTTGTATTTCATCGGCTGCGGCACGAGTTATCATGCCGCCTCTGCCGGCGCGGTCTATTTTGCGCAACTGGCGGGACGCGCCGCCATCCCGGTGCTGGCGCCGCAGTTCACCGCGCAATACGCGCCCGCAGTGGATCACGATGACGTTGGGATTTTCGTCAGCCAGTCGGGCGAGACCAAGGATGTGCTCAATGCGTTGGAAGCAGCGGAAGCGCGCGGCATGGCCTGTTTCGGGCTGGCGAACGTGGTCGGTTCTACTCTCACCAAAG
>VGNO01000068.1 GCA_016865985.1 Chloroflexota bacterium
AAAAGACCCTGGTGACGGCTTTCTACCAGCCGTCCACCCGCACGCGCCTGGCGCACGAAGCCGCCATGCACCGCCTCGGCGGCCACGTGACCGGTTTCTCGGATGCCAAGATGACCCGCGCCGGGGACTTCTACCAGGAGTCCATCAAGGACACGGTCAAGATGCTGGAATTCTACGGCGACGTGATCGTCATGCGCCACTTCCAACAGGGCGCGCCGCATGAAGCCGCCAAGTGGGCTTCGATCCCCATCATCAACGGCGGCGACGGCTGGGGCGAACATCCCACCCAGATCCTGACCGACCTTTACACCGTGCTCAAGGAAAAAGGCGCCATCGATGGCCTGACCTGGCTGGCCGTGGGCGACATGCGCATGCGCACCATGCATTCGCTCGGCTACGCCTTGAGCCAGTTCGACTGCCCGATCACCTTCGTCTCCCCGCCCGACATGTCGCTGACCGACGATTTCAAGGCCGAACTGAAGCAGTTCAGCGTCAACTTCAAGGAAGTCGAGCATGTCGAGCAGGCCATCGCCGACGCCGATGTGATCCTGGTCGAGCCGGTCGTCCAGCCGGACTATACCAAAAGCCGCGACGAACGCGCCGGGAAAGATGTTGGGTTGACCCCCGCCAACTACAAGATCACGCGCGAACTTCTCGAGAAGAAAGCCAAGTCGGATGCCATCCTGCTGCACTCGCTGCCGCGCATGGACGAGGTGCCGACTGACGTCGACATCACGCGCTGGTCGCGTTACTGGCAGGAAGCGTTCAACGGCGTGGTCATGCGCATGGCGCTGCTGGCATTAGTCCTGGGCGCCATGGAGTAGTAGTCTGCTACTAGTCTGCTAGTCTACTGGTCTGCTAGTCCACTAGTCCACTAGTCAGGAAACGGGCTGATGAGCACAGTAAAAAATTTCGAGGAATTACAGGCTTGGCAGAAAGCCAGGGTGTTGGCGGGTTTTGTGTACGAGCTGACACGGGGGGAAAAGTTTTCCCGAGACTGGGCCTTGTGCAACCAAATTCGAGATGCCGCAGGCTCTGTGATGCACAACATTGCCGAAGGCTTTGAAGCAGGCTACGATCCCGAATTCGCCCGTTTCCTGAAAATGGCAAGACGTTCGGCGGCTGAAGTTCAATCCGAATTGTATTTGGCCCTGGATGCCAACTACATTACTCCTGATAATCTAAAAAAGGCTTATGACCTTGCAGTAGAAGCAAAGAAATTAATCAACGGCATGTTGAAATACCTGCGAAATTCCGACTAATAGAGACTAGAAGACCAGAAGACTGGTAGACAAGGAGACTACTTTATGCAAACAAATTTTAGGGGTCGTGATTTCATCGGCGATCTGGACTTTACCAAAGAGGAAGTCGAAACCGTCCTAGATGTGGCCTGGGACCTGAAGCGCAAGCGCGCCCTCGGCGAACCGCACGCTTACCTGCGTGACAAGGCGCTTGCCATGCTGTTCTTCTTCTCGTCCACCCGCACGCGCGGCTCCTTCGAAGCGGGCATCGCCCAACTCGGCGGGCACGGCGCGTTCATTGACAGCAACACCACCCAGATCTCGCACGGCGATACCCCGGTGGAGATCGGCGAGATCTTTGGCCGCTACTTCGACGGAATCGCCATCCGTCACTGCGATTTCGGCGACGGCAACCAGTACCTGAATGCGGTTGCCAAATACAGCCGCGCCCCTGTCCTGAATATGCAGTGCGACATCTACCACCCTTTCCAGTGCCTGGCCGACCTGATGACCATCATGGAGAAAAAGGGTCGCGACCTGCGCAGGAAGAAGATCGTCGTTTCGTGGGCGTATGCCGCTTCGTACCTCAAGCCCGTCTCTGTTCCGCAGTCCCTCATCCTGCAAATGCCGCGCTTTGGCATGGACGTGACCCTGGCCTACCCGCCCGAGTTCAAACTCATGCAGGAGATCGTGGAACAGGCCAGGGAACAGGCGATGATTGCCGGGACCAGTTTCGAGATCATTGACAGCAAAGACGGCATGACCGAAGCCTGCAAGGATGCAGATGTAATCTACGCCAAATCCTGGGGGCCGTTGCTCACCACCAGCGACAAGGCCGAAGGCAAGAAGATCCAGGATTCCTACACGGATTGGATCATGGACAAGGCGAAACTGAAAGTCGCCAGGCCGGACGCCATCTACATGCACCCGCTACCCGCCGACCGCAACATCGAAGTCACCGATGAGGTGATCGACGGTCCGAACTCGGTCGTGTTCGACGAAGCCGAGAACCGCCTGCATGCCCAGAAGGCCGTCATGGCCCTGACAATGAGTTAGGAGAAATTGGATGACGAAGAAAATCGCCGTTGTCGCCGTTGGCGGCAATTCCCTGATCAAGGATTCCAAGCGGGTCACTGTGGAAGACCAGGTGGAAGCCCTGCGCGAGACCTCCCAACACATCGTTGACATGATCGAAGCCGGATGGGACGTGGCAATCGGTCACGGGAACGGACCCCAGGTGGGCTACATCCTCCGCCGGTCCGAGATCGCCGCCAAAGCGGAGGGCATGCATGAGGTCCCGCTGGATGTCTGTGGGGCGGACAGCCAGGGCGCCATCGGTTACGAATTCCAGCAGGCTCTGCAGAACGAACTGCACCATCGCGGCATCAAGAAGAACGTCTGCACCATCGTCACCCAGACATTGGTGGACCAGAACGACAAGGCGTTCAAGAACCCGTCCAAGCCGATCGGCGGTTTCATGGACGAGGCCGAAGCCAGGCGCCGCGAGAAGGACATGGGCTGGTCGGTTGTGGAAGACGCCGGGCGCGGCTGGCGGCGCGTGGTCCCATCCCCGCTGCCGAAGGAGATCGTCGAGTTGGACTCGGTCAGGACCCTGATCGAAGCCGGGACGGTGGTCATCACCGTCGGCGGCGGCGGCATCCCGGTCATCGATACGGGCAGGGGCGAATACCGCGGCACGGCTGCCGTCATCGACAAGGACTTCGCCTCCAGCCTGCTCGCCCAAAACATAAAGGCCGACCTGTTCCTCATCGCCACCGCTGTGGAGAAAGTAGCCATCCATTTCGGTAAGCCCGAACAGAAATGGTTGGAAAAGATGACCCTGGCCGAGGCCAAGGCTTACCTCGCTGAAGGCACGCACTTCGCCAAGGGATCCATGGCCCCCAAGATCCAGGCCATCATCTGGTTCCTGGAATCGGGTGGTAAAGCCGCCCTCATCACAAATCCGGAGAATATCGGCCGGGCGTTGAAGGGCGAGACCGGCACCTGGATCGCGCCATAAACCACCAGGTATGCTAAAATCTACTGGAGTTCGACAGATTCGAGCGGAAAGGAGGTGGAACGGGAAGTGTTTTCACCGTGAAGTGCAACACGCGATCTCACGATAACTTTCAAGATCCATTACTCTCTAGGAGGAGTAACCTATGCGTAAGAATTTGTTGTATGTCGCCTTCCTGGCGCTGATCCTTGTCCTGGCTGTGTCTGCCTGCGGACCCAAGCCGACCGAGGAAGCGCCCCCCGAAGAGCCGGTCACCACGGATGAACCGGTTGCCACTGAGCCTGTCGCTGTGGAACCGGAAGAGTTCATCTTCGGTTTCTTGCTGGTCGGCCCTTATAATGACCATGGCTGGAGCCAGGCGCATTATGAAGCAGGCCTGTATGTGGAGGAGAACATCCCCGGCGCTCGCATGATCTACATCGAAAACGTCTACGATGGCTCTCCCGATCATCCGGGCATCACTGCTTCGCAACTGGCCGAGGAACTTGTGGCGCAGGGCGCCAAACTGGTCATCTTCAACTCGGATGCCCACCAGGACGAGGCCATCAAGTTTGCCCAGGAGAACCCGGAAATCTTCGTCATCCACGCCTCCGGCGACAGCGCCTGGGCGGAAGGTGAACGCTACCAACCGATCGCCAACCTGACCGATATCATGGGCCGCATGGAATACGGCAAGATGATGGCCGGCTGCGCAGCTGCCTTGACCTCCCAGACCGGCAAGATTGGCTACATCGGCCCGCTCATCAATGACGAGACCCGCCGCCTGGCAGCCTCCGCCTACCTGGGCGCCAAGTACTGCTGGACCAACTACCTCGGCCGGGATGCCGCCGACCTGACCTTCAAGGTCACCTGGATCGGTTTCTGGTTCTACGTCCCTGGTTTCTCGTCCGATCCGACCCTGGTGGCGGATGAGTTCGTCAACACTGGTTTCGATGTGCTTATCTCCGGCATCGACACCACCGAAGGCCTGACCGAAGCCAAGCGCTTCACCGAATCCGGCCAGCAGGTTTGGGCGATCCCCTACGACTACATCGGCTCCTGTGAAGAAGGCGCCAGCGTCTGTCTGGGTGTCCCATACTACAACTGGGGTCCGGCCTACATGCAGTCGGTCGCGGCCATAATCGACAACTCCTGGACGGCGAGTTTCCAATGGAACGGTCCGGATTGGGCTGATATCAATGATCCCGACACCTCCGCCATTGGTTATGTCAAAGGTCCGGCGTTGAGCGCCGAGGCTTCTGCCGACCTGGACGCTTTCATTGCAGAACTGGCTGGCGGCCTCAACCTGTGGACCGGCCCCATCAGCCTCCAGGATGGTACCGTCTACCTGGCCGACGGCGTTGTTGCCACCGACCAGGAAGTCTGGTACCTGCCCCAGTTGCTACTGGGCATGGAAGGCCTGAGCGAGTAATCCTTACCCGCGATGGTAGTAAACATCCCCCCGGTTCCGCAATTGGGGACCGGGGGGGAAGGGACAGATATGGACGTTGACCTGCGGCAAATCAGCAAGACCTTCGGCGCCGTACATGCCAATGTGGACATCAACCTGTCCATCCCGGCCGGGACGATCCAGGGAATCCTGGGCGAGAACGGCGCCGGGAAGAGTACTTTGATGAAGGTATTATCTGGATTCATCCGGGCGGACCAGGGCGAAATACTGCTCGATGGCCGCCCGGTTGTCATTCACTCACCCGCCGACGCCATCCGCTTCGGGGTGGGCATGTTGCACCAGGACCCGCTCGATTTCCCGCCGATGAAAGCGCTCGATAATTTCCTGGTTGGCCAACCCGGCGGCGTTTTACCGAACCGCCGGAAAGCTGTCGCCGACCTCCATGAATTAGGGTCCCAGTTTGGTTTTAACATCGATCCGGAAGCGTTTGTCGACTCGCTGACCGTCGGCGAACGCCAGCAACTGGAGATCATGCGCCTGCTTTGGTTGGGAGCGAGGGTGTTTATATTCGACGAACCGACTACCGGCATCAGCGCCCTCCAGAAAGAAATACTCTTTGCCACTTTGAAACAACTGGCGGAGCAGGGAAAAACCGTCATATTTGTATCTCATAAACTGGAAGATGTGGAAGCCCTCTGTCACCAGGTCGCAGTCCTGCGCCAGGGGTACCTGGTGGGGGAAGCGAGGCGTCCATACCGGGTGAAGAAACTGGTCGAATTGATGTTCGGCAAGGAAATCTCGGTCGGGGAACGCGCCCCGATGCGTTGCGACGATGTCGCACTCTCCATCAGTAGCCTGGACGTTGAGGACTACCGTTTACAGGTGCGCAATGTGGACCTGGAAATCTGCGCCGGGGAAGTGATCGGGCTGGCAGGCATGGAAGGCAGCGGACAGGACCTCTTCCTGCGGGCCTGTTCCGGCCTGGTGAAACCCACCGGCGGCAAAGTGATCCTCAAAAACCGCAACCTGACCGGAAAATCCTATCATGTATTCAAGAAGAACGGGGTGGCATTCCTGCCCGCCGCTCGCCTGGAGGAAGGCCTGGCTTCCGGGATGAGCCTGACGGAGCATTTCGTCCTGGCGGAGGGATCAAAACAGTTCTTTATCAACTGGGAAAAAGGCCGCCAGTTGGCGCAGGAACGCATCACCGATTTCAACATCCGGGGCGAGCCCGGGTCGCCGGTCGAATCGCTCTCGGGTGGCAACCAGCAACGGGCTTTGCTGGCCTTGATGAGGGTCCCGCTCTCGCTCCTGCTCCTGGAGCACCCCACCCGCGGGTTGGACATCGAATCCACCATTTACATCTGGAGCAAACTAAAGGCGCGCTGTAAACAGGAGGGTACCTGCATCATTTTCATTTCCTCCGACCTGGAGGAGATCCTGCAATACAGCGACCGGGTGCTGGTCTTCTTCACCGGGAAAGCATCCCCGCCTATGGAGTCGTGGAAGTTGACCAGAGACATGTTGGGCCAACTGATCGGCGGCAAGGGATGGGAATATTTCAAGACGGGTCAAGGGAGGTCAAATGCCTAAACGGACAGTCTGGCTGAACATCCTCTTCCAGGTCGCGGCCGTTCTGCTGGCGCTCGGCTTCACAACCCTGGTACTGGTGATGGCGGGAGCGCCTCCCCTGGTTGCCTACCAGCGCATCATCTATGGTTCGTTGAGCACATTCAGCCGTTTCACGGACGTGCTTGTCAGTTGGATCCCGCTTATGCTGACCATCTCTGGCTTGTTGATCACCTTTTCTGCCGGGCTTTGGAATATCGGCATCGAAGGCCAGGTGACGGTGGGGGCGGTCTTCACCACCCTGGTCATCCGGCTGTTGATGGACACCGCCGTCCCTGACTCATTGGTGATCGCGCTTTCCATCCTGGCTGGAGTCGTGGGCGGCGCTCTGTGGGCGCTCCTGGCCGGGGCGTTGAAAACCTTCGGCGGCGTGAACGAGATCTTCGGCGGCCTGGGCTTGAATTTCGTTGCGACTGCGCTCACCATCTGGCTCATCTTTGGGCCCTGGAAACGGCCCGGTGTCGCTTCGATGGCCGGGACGGAGCCATTCCCGGCGGAATTCTCGCTGCCCTTGTTCCCCGACCTGCGTTTAAGTCCCTGGTCGCTGGCATTTGGCATCCTGGCGATCGTTATTGTCTATTTCCTCCTGCGCGGAACCCATTTTGGCCTGAAACTGAAAGCAATCGGCAGGAATATGCGCGCCGCCTTCCTGCTTGGCATCCCCACCTGGCAGCATATGATGCTGGCTTTCCTGCTCTGTGGCGCGTTCGCCGGCCTGGCTGGCGCCCTCCAGGTGACGGCCATCTACCACCGGTTGATCCCATCCATCTCGAGCGGTTATGGCTTCCTCGGCTTGCTGGTCGGGATGTTGATCAATTACCAGGCGATCTGGGCTGCGCCGGTTGCGTTATTCTTCGCTGCCTTGAATGTTGGCAGCATCCAGTTGCCCCTGGTTTTGAAACTGGACTCTTCCTTCTCGGGCGTCCTGCAAGGGGTGCTGGTGTTATTCGTCCTTATGACAGAGGGATTGCGCCAGCGCCTGCTGGGTAGAGGCGGGCTGCGGTTGGGGCGGAAGAACCAGGGAGAAAAATAACATGGACACCAGTACTCTCATTGTCAGTCTGGCGGGGGTCCTGGCCTGGGCGGCGCCCATCCTGTTCGCCGTCCTCGGCGAGACGATCACCGAGCGTGCAGGTGTAATCAACCTGTCGCTCAATGGAACGATCCTGCTTTCCGCCATGGGCGGTTTCGCGATGGCGGTCGACACCGGCAGCCTCCTGCTGGGTTTCCTGACCGGGATGGCGATTGGGGCGCTGGTAGCCCTGGTGGTGGCGTTAAGCAGCATCACCCTCCACCAGTCCCAGGTGGCGGTCGGATTCGTGCTTGCCTTGCTGTGCCGGGACTTGTCCTATTTCCTGGGCAACCCGTACATGGGGCTACCCGGTCCGCGTCTTTCCACCTGGTCCATCCCCCTCTTGAGCGAGATCCCATACCTCGGACCCTTGTTTTTCGACCAGGACCTCGTTACCTACACAAGTTTCGCTTTGATCTTCATCATCTGGCTCTTTGTTTATAAGACCCGCCCGGGGCTGGCGCTGCGAGGCATTGGTGAACGTCCGGCAGCGGCTTTTGTCCGTGGCGCCAATGTCAAGCGCCTGCGATACCTCTATACCGTCATTGGCGGCGCGATCATCGGCCTGGCGGGTCCGGCGTATTCCTTGAGCATTAAAGCCGGCTGGAAAGGGACGATCTCCGGCCTGGATGGCATCGGTTGGATCGCCCTGGCCATCACCATCTTCGGCGGGTGGAATCCGCTGCGGGCGGCTTTCGGCGCCTATCTCTTCTCCTTCCTCCAATGGCTGGGTCTGGCTCTGCAAACCCGCCTGCCCAATATCCCATCCCAGGTGCTGCAGGTTGCTCCGTTCCCCCTGATGATCCTGACCCTCCTGCTGGTCAACATTGGCAACGCAGAGTGGGTGGACCGGATTCTGGCCTCCCTGCCGGAAGGCATGCGGCGGGTGGTTGCCCGTTTCCTGCGGGCGTTGCAGGCTTCGCCTCCGGCTTCTCTGGGCGTGCCGTTCGAATCGGAATGAACCCCGGGAGTGGACGACGCGCCTGCCAAATGGAATCCAATTGACCCCATGACCTCATTTACCGGATACCGCTGTTCACTCTGCCAGGCCGAGTACCTGCCCGGACAGGTGACATATACCTGCCCGAAGGACAACGGGAACCTGGATGTGATCCTGGATATCGACTCCATCCGCCAGAGATACCAGCCGGAGGACATGGTCTGCCGCGCCGAGGAATCCCTCTGGCGTTACCTGCCGCTCCTGCCGGTCCAGGATCCGGGCGGTGAGGGGACCCCCATCCGGTCCGCCGGCTGGACGCCGATTTACCGGTTGGAGCGAATCGGCCAGGCTCTCGGCCTCGATCGTCTCTGGCTCAAGGATGAAAGCCGTAACCCAACTGCTTCCTTCAAAGACCGCGCCAGCGCGCTAGTCGTGGCGCGCGGACGTGAGGTTGGCGCGGATGTGATCGTCACGGCCTCGACCGGTAACGCTGGGGCGGCCCTGGCGGGGATGGCGGCGGCGGTTGGACGGAAGGCGGTCATCTTTGCGCCCAGGAACGCGCCCCCGGCCAAGGTGGCACAATTGCTGGTCTTCGGGGCCCGGGTGATCCTTGTGGATGGCACATATGACGATGCCTTCGACCTTTCCATCACAGCCTCCCAGGCTTTCGGTTGGTATTGCCGCAATACAGGCTACAATCCCTTTACTGCCGAAGGAAAGAAAACTGCCGCCCTGGAGATCTGGGAATGGCAAAGAAGCGCCGGCAACAACCACGTCCCTTTGACAGTCTTTGTCCCGGTTGGCGATGGCAATATCATCTCCGGCATCCATAAGGGTTTCAAGGACCTGCTTGCCCTGGGTTGGTTGGAAACCATGCCGCGCCTGATCGGGGTGCAGGCAGAGGGATCGGCTGCGATCGCGAATGCGTTCAATGCAGGGGGTGAACAGGTCATCCCGGTCCAGGCAAAGACCGTAGCCGACAGCATCTCGGTCGACCTGCCGCGGGATGGCATCCGCGCCGTCCGCGCTGCCCGTGAGACAGGCGGTACATACCTTACCGTCGGGGATGATGAGATCCTGGCCGCGATCGCAGCCCTCGGTCCGGCGGGAATATTTGCCGAACCGGCCGGCGCGGCCTCTTATGCCGGGCTGGTGAGCGCTGTCCGCCAGGGTCTGCTGTCCCCAGGCGACCCTGCGCTGGTCTTGAACACAGGCTCGGGGTTGAAGGATGTCCGGTCCGCGATGCAGGCTGTACCAGAAGCGCCGGTTATCGAACCGACGCTGGCGGCATTGAAGCGTATCCTATGAATGAAAAAAAATGGAGTCTTCCCCTTCGTTACCTGGCGCTCGGTTTTTTGCTGGCTGGGGGTGTCATCGGGTTGTGGTACATCCGCTCGGTCCTGCAACCATTGATCATCGCCGCGTTTGTCGCCTATTTGATCAATCCATTCGTGAACCTGCTGATGAACCATACCCGCCTGTCCCGCAAGGCGTCAGTAAACCTGGTGTTCTATATCACGCTGATCTTGACGGTCGGTACCCCATCCACGCTTGCCCCGATCTTCTTCGACGAGTTCAAGCAGGTATTTACCGATCTGCTCAATATCTATAACCAATTGATCGACTGGATGATGCAGCCGTTGGTCATTTCGGGGATTTCGATCGACCTGAGCCAGGCTGCCAGCCAGTTGGCGCAGTTCCGCTCATCGTTCCTGGGTACATTGCCGGAACAAGCCCTGCAACTACTCGAGTCGACCTCCCTCGGCGCGCTGTGGGTCATCGTCGTCATGGTGGCAACCTATTACTTCCTCTCCGAATGGCCGGGTTTGCGTGCCCGGTTGATCGGTTCATTCCCTGATCCTTATCAGGACGAATTGAACGAACTCTACCAGCGGGTGCGGATGGTCTGGATGAATTACTTGCGCGGCCAATTGTTGTTGATGTTGATTGTCGGTGTGGTTTTCACAGTTGCCTGGACCATCATCGGGATTCCCGGTGCACTCGTCCTGGGAGTAATAGCCGGTTTTCTGACCCTCATCCCGGATGTCGGGCCTTTCCTGGCGGCTTTTCTTGCAGTTGTCGTTGCGCTCCTGGAAGGATCCATCTGGATCCCATGGTCGAATATTTTTGTAGCGCTGGTCGTGGCGGGAGTCTACCTGTTATTGATCGGCTTGAAGAATTTCTGGCTGCGGCCATATATTATGGGACGTAGTGTTCACATGCCGGAAGCGCTCGTTTTCATCTCGATCATCATGTCAACCATGCTGTGGGGGATCCTCGGGGCATTGCTGATCATTCCTGTCCTGGCTTCGATGGCGATATTTTTTGATTACCTGCGGCGTCGCATCCTGGGTATGGTTCCCTTCCCGGACCCTGACCCCGAGCGAAAAATCGAACCGCCGGCAACCCGGCTGAAGTCCCGGACGAGGCGTGAAAGGGAGCAGAAATGACAATCATGTATTCCATCGTTGCTCCAATTTTCAATGAACTCGAGAACCTGCCAGAACTATACCGCCGGGTTCTTCATGCCATGAGTGATATGCATGGGAATTGGGAATTGGTATTGGTGGATGACGGTTCAAATGATGGATCCACGGAGGCGATCCTTGCACTGGCGAAGCAGGATAAACGTGTTCGCCCCGTGATCTTCGCCCGCAACTTTGGTCACCAGGTTGCCATCACGGCTGGTTGGGATTATGCCCGCGGTGATGCGGTTGTCATCATTGACGCCGATTTGCAGGACCCCCCCGAACTTATCCCCGAGTTGATCTGGAAGTGGAGAGAAGGTTTCCAGGTTGTATACGCGGTACGCGCGGAGCGGGAGGGCGAGACCTGGTTCAAAAGACTGACGGCGTCGCTTTTTTATCGGATCATCTATCGCATAACGGATGTGAAGATCCCGGTGGACACCGGTGATTTTCGCTTGATGGATCGGAAGGTGGTGGATGTATTGAAAACGATGGGCGAGCGCCATCGCTTTCCGCGCGGTATGTCGGCCTGGGTGGGATTCAGGCAGGTGGGGGTACCTTACAGGCGGGAAGCCCGTCATGCCGGCGTGACCAAATATCCATTCCGCAAGATGTTGAAACTGGCGCTAAATGCCATCACTGCATTTTCATATTTCCCCCTGCAATTGGCTACCTATTTTGGTTTTCTATCTGCCGGGTTGGCTGCTCTGGCAATCCCGGTCGTGATCGTGATGCGTTTGGTGGGAAGCCAGTTCTTCGAAGGCCAGGCTACAACCTTGATCGCCGTCCTATTCCTGGGCGGGGTGCAGTTGATCTCGCTTGGAGTCCTGGGTGAATACCTGGGACGAGTCTACGATGAAGCCAAAGGAAGGCCCTTATACATCGTCAGCCGTGGCCCGGAGGAGTGACCAGCATTCTTCTATGTATATTGATCTTGCTGATGATGGAAGGGGCTGTCCCAATAGTCGGGCAGCCCCTTTGATATTTGTGGGAAGTGCTAAGGTAATCGGCTGAATACCATGTCGAAGGGCGCTCCTGCGCTGTTCATGGACTCGATTGTGAGGGTCGATCCCGAACAAACATAAGGCCCGCTGCCAGGCGGGGGGATCGATATTGTCGTTGTTCCGGGCACATCCGCTGTCACACCATTGATTACAGCCCGCCAGGTGGAAATCTCCTGGTCGTAGATCAGGTCTGAAAAGGTCAGGTTTCCGGCCTGGGCGGAAAATGTGCCGGAGGTCAGGAAGAGGGCGTCTGCTTCCATGTACCCGTCAGCCAAATCGATCCGCAGCGTATAACCATCCGATTGATAGGCGAACTGAGTTCCGCTGAATGTCATGTAGAAGGTCCCGACTGGGATTCTCATGCCAGGAACCGGGATCAAAATGGACAACATCGCATTCAAATCGGCATTCGACATCTCCCATACTCCCTGTAAACAAGCGGCATCGTCTGATAAAGCCGGCGAATCTTCGGCAGGCGTTCCCGGCAGGCTGCAGGAGGCCAAAGCGAAAATGAGCAACACGTTGAGGTACACAAGAGCAGATTTCATCGAGGATTCCTTTCTAATATGATGAATATTATCACATTAATACATATTCACGCATGGAATGTCAAGGATAAAATAGACCTCTTGCATAAGTGAGAATTGTGCCATAATAGGCGCATGAGATACGAAACTGTTCAGAACCTGAAAGACGAGGATTTCAAAAGGTCAACCGGCGTCCAACGCAGCACATTTGCGAAGATGCT
>VGNO01000069.1 GCA_016865985.1 Chloroflexota bacterium
TCAATTTGTATGCTGACCAGGTTCCCTGCCGTTTCACCGGACCCGTTGAAGGACGAGACATAGTAATGATACAGCCCGTACAACCCGGGGTCGGTATGATATACCGGTCCGACGCCTTCGTGCGCCGGCAGGGTTGCCAGTTGGGAGAATAATAAGGAGCCGGGCTTCAGGCGATAGATGTGGAAACCGCCCTCGTCGGTGGATTGGTCGGCAATGTCGAGCAGGGCATTGCAGCCCTGTTGAAGAATCGACAGTCCCGGCGCGGCGGAACCACTGGCGCTTCCGGTGATCATTTGCTGTCCGCTGGCAGGCCAGGTGTTCATTTTCATCAATATCCTGGCATGGATCGACGGCGTGGACGCGGCTTCGGGCGGCCTGATATGAACGATGACCGTCTCGCCTGCCGTGAGCGCGGCCGTACCGGACAAGCCGGGATTGTCCAGGGCCAATTCTTCGGGCGAGATGTGATAGCGTTCGGAAATGCTGGCCGGGGTATCCCCTTCCTCGGCCTGCGTTATCAGGATGTAGCCGGGGTCTTCGATCCCGTCGATCTTGAGCACGTTCGAGAATACAGCCTGTCCCTGGTCGTTGTAGGCCCGCGCCACCAGGGTGTGGGTTCCGAGTGATCCCGGCGACCATGTCCAGGAGTGGATGAGGAGACTCAAGCGTTCATCGGGGGAGGTGTAAGTCTCGACCATTTCCCCATCCGCCCAGAGTTCCATGTGCGTGATAGGGCTGTCGCTGATGGCCTCCGCCCGGATGGACAGCCCGGCGCTGACCGGGTACGCCTCCCCGGTGGCGGGTTCGGTGATCGAGACCAGGATATGGCCTGCGGGCTGGAGGGCAAGCGGGGATGGGGTACTGGCGGTTGGCGAAGCGCAGGCAGCAAGAATGGATGCCAGCAGCAGGAAGACAAGCCGCTTCTGCCCGCCAGGTACATGAATAGAATTGACCATAGATGTCTCCTGTTCGAATGGGGTCATCCCTGCACACCAGGTGCAGACCGACGGCGCGAGAGAATGACAGTTGGTTGCGGCGACCAGCAGATCCGCTGAATTTAGATTATGTTGGGCTACTATACCGTTATTGTCATCTTATACAACCCCCCGCGTGTCCTATTCGTTATGCCCGGCCGTTGCGGGACTTACCGCGCCCCGGCTTCTTGAAACTCTCCGGAGTGGCTTCCAGGTGTTCTGCCGTGAAGAGCGTTACCCTCCCGCCCGTGAAGGATTGGAGGAATTGCCCGGCGGCGTTTCCCTGCGGCGAGGCGAGTCCCTGCTCGAGGCTCTCCCGCGAGTCGAAGACCAGGTCGTGCACCAGCCCCGGCAGTCCAATGCCGCCAGCCACCAGCCGTTCCGGGCGGCTGATGATCTCCTGCCGCAGTCCGGGGATCTGCTCGGCCAGCGCCATGAATTCCTGCCAGCCGGCCTGGAAACCCGGGATGTCGGTTTCGAAAAGGATCGTCAGTTTATGCATCATTCCATCCACAACCCACCGCTGGACTCCATCCAGTCGGCGATCTGCTCCACCGCGCCGGGAATGTTGTTGTCGGAAATATCCAGGTCCAGCCGCGGCAGGAGCGATTCGCCCACCAGCCGCCTCATCAGGTCCTGTTCACGGACGAAGAGCGATAGGTCGTTGTACTGGTCCGGTTTACCCGAGACTTTCAGGCGTTCGGCGCGCGCTGCGGCGAAGGAATCCGCTGTGCGGTGGAGGAAGACCAGGCGGAAATTGAGCGGCAGCAGGCGTTCCTCCAGCCAGCGGAAATCATAATCCTTGTTGTAGGTTTGGATCTGGCAGGCGCGGGTGGAGATGTGGAAACGGTCCACGATCCAGGAATAGTAGCGCTGGAGTTCGAAAAGCCGCAGCCAGGTGGCGTAGGTCTCCATCGCCAGGGATTCCTCCTGCGGTTCGAAGTTGATCAGCCCGCGCCCCCAGGGAAAGTTGGTAATGGCGCACCACTCGGCGGAGATGAGCGGCGAATGGTACCGGTACCTGCGCGGCCCGACGATGCGCGGGTGCTCATTCAAGGCGAAGGCGATCTCGGTCTTGAAAGTCAGGCGGGCGCCTTCGAGGATGATCTTGGGCGTCAGTTTCGGGGACATGGGAAAAATCCTTGACGATGCAACGTCCACAGGCCGGAAAGGGTCACCCTGTCACGGACCGGATGAGACCTTCCAGGGATCCGAAATCCGCCCGTGAAGTGAGATCAAGGCTGAGCGGCGTGACAGACACCGCTTTTTTCACCCGCAGGGCGTGGACGTCGCTGCCCTCCGGTTCACCGCCAAACGAGGAGCGGACTTCGAAGCCGACGCTCCCATCCTGCTCCCAGGATGTCCTTTCCGGGACAGTGGGGGTGAAATAGGCGCTCCGGGAAAGGCGGGTCAACTGCCAGGGAGTCTGACGGGTGGCCTGGGATGGGACCTCCACCTTGAGCAGGTCCACATCGGGTGGGAACTGTTTCTCGAGCAGGCAGCGGGCAAATCTGGCCGTGAAGAAGGCTGCCGCCGAAAAATCCACTTCGTTCGAGTACGAGAAGTAATGCGCCCGGTCGGTTTCCAGCGATACGGCCAGGGACGGGATGCCGAGCGCCGCCCCCTCCAGCGCTGCCCCGACCGTCCCGGAAACAGTCACCCCGATGGAGACATTCTCCCCGTAATTGATGCCGGAGACGACCAGGTCCGGCCTGTTGGGCATTATCTCCAGCACGGCGTGTAAAACTGCCTGGGCCGGGGTGCCCCCGACGGCGAAAACCGTCCAGTCCTGGCCGCCCACGTCCAGGGACTGGGGTTGGATGCGGCCATCGGAACTGTTGGGCATGCTGCGACCTGCGCCGGAGGACTGCTCGCGCGGCGCAGCAACCGTGACATACCCCAGTTCCGAAAGCGCTGCCGCCGCCGCCCACAGGCCCGGGGAGCGGATGCCATCATCGTTCGTCAGCAGGATATTGCGTTTCTTCATCATCCACCTTCAAAAAAAAGAAGCGGGTGCAACCCGCTCCGGTACCATGGCGCCCCTTGCGCGACTCGAACACGCGACCTTTTGGTCCGCAACCAAACGCTCTAATCCACTGAGCTAAAGGGGCAATTGAGCGGGGCAAATTCTAATCCAGTTTGGGATGATGGTCAAGGCGCCCTGCTGAAGTATTGATATTGGTCCGGGTACCGTGCGTTGATACACGTACGCGCAGAGCGACGCAGAATTTATGCTGCCTTGGGGGGCAAGGTACATCTTGCGAAATTGGGTTTCAGCCTGCAGCGTGGTCGGAGTCCCTGGATACTTCATGTTCGAACCTGATCAGAGAAGAGCCACATCTGGAAAATATGCGGCGAAACCCCCACTCTCATTACATCTCATTCTCGAGACTCATTTTGGGCGAGTGTGACTAAAACTGGTTGATATCGAGATGCTCTGCGAGATCCAGGCGGTTGGATTTGAGAGGCGAACCATAGAGATCGCGATGACGCCGCATCCGGCGAAAAGCGTGGAACTCATCCCAGTCACCGTTCTCGTTCACGGCGCGTAAAGCCAATATGGCTTCTGCGCCTGAGATCGTCCAACGCATCCCAGACAATTCCATACGATCTTTGACCAAATGACGACAAGTTCCTTCGATCACTCCCGTGCCGATCGGCCAACCGCACCGCAAGTATTCCGCATAGTCCATGTAGGGCAGATTGCGTCGAAAGTAATTGGCGACGGTCTGCAAGGTTCGAGCAGCTTGGCTGTTGCGAGCGAGCGAGGCGGCTTTGTCTTCCAACCCTTGAATGACTTGTTCGGTGTGGCTGGATAGGAGTTGGAAGGCTTGCGCCTCGACCCATTCGGCACGATACGGGTCGGTTTCGCCATACAGGGCGGCGCCCGCTTTCCAGAGATATTCCACCGCATGGATGATATCCAGGACGAGTGGAAAGGCGGGCAGGCAGGCCAACATCTGTTTTTGCAAAGGCTCGGCGCCATCGGTGAGCGCCACGCGTTGAACGATATGTGCGCCTTCTCGACGTTGCACCCAGATTGCCAGACGTTTGAGCGCGGGTTCCTTGCCGTTCAAACTGGCGAAGATTTGCTTGTGGCAGGGAGCCGGACGTTCCCCGTTTGGCTCGCCCTTCTGGAACAGGGCGCTGACAACCTCCTGAGGAGTGCGGAAATAGGGGGCAATCGTGTACACCGCCGTCGCAATGGCCTCTTTTTTGTGCGTTTTCTTGTCTCCTTTGCCGCGTCGCACTTTCACCTCCGCCTCCCGACGCACCAACGGCGCCCCTTTGCCATCCGCCTGGGCTACCAGGATCGAACCTTCCTCAGCAGACGGAAACGCTGGTTTCTGATTGTAGTAAGTTTTGACCATCTGGCTTTGTTCCGCCACACTGGTTTCCAAGGCCAATTCCGGTACGTTCAACCCCAACAGGCGCGATACCACTTGCAACCCTTTGCCGTATGATCCTTCCACTCCCAGCAATTCGGCGCTTTCCATCAACAGGTCGGAGTAGCAACGCTCCGGCAAACTCAAGGCCTCATCCAGCGGACATTCCCCGCTCCCGCCCCAGGCATAGAAGTACGCCCGCTCCACGATCAGTTTGCCAAAAATCGAAAAGTAAGCCCGCCCCTGTTGCGAATGATAGGGCAAGACGCTTCGGTTCTTTTTCACCAATGGCGCATGTGGCTCGCTTTCCGCTCGCTTCGTCACAAACAACCTCAACAATTGGAATCCCAGATGCAGCACGCGTCGAAACAAACTTCGTTCCATTTGATCCATCGTCGCCATCTGAGCCTGCGACCCGGTTACCAACCTCAACAACCTCTCGAATTCTTCACGCAGTTGGAGTATCATTTGGCTGGAGTTGGAAGCCATGGCGTACCTCCTGAGTAGAATTGTTTTGTGCAAACCAATCATCTCAGATTGTCGCCGTGTTTTCAACTCCTTCTTCTCCTTCAACTTGTTACCAAACTGTTTTAGTCACACTCTAATCAATAGCATAACCGTTCCCCATCAACCATTCACTGTTTCCTACTCGCGGAGTCCCCCATGTCAAAAACTGATTGGATCACGCAGGAAATCGAAAACCTGAAAACGCAGGGCCTCTACAACCGCATCCGCACCATCGGCTCGCCGCAGGGCGCATGGCTGACGGTGGACGGGAAGCGCGTGCTCAACTTCTGCTCGAACAACTACCTCGGCCTCGCCAACCATCCGCAACTGGTGGCGGCAGCGAAAATGGCCGCCGACGAGATGGGTGTCGGTCCCGCCGCTGTCCGCTCGATTGCCGGGACGATGACCCTGCACCTCGAACTGGAGAAGCGGCTGGCGGCGTTCAAGGGAGTCGAGGCGGCCATCACCTTCCAGAGCGGATTCGCCGCCAACCTGGCCACGGTCCCCGCGCTGGTCGGCAAGGAGGACGTTATCTTCTCCGACCGGCTCAACCACGCCAGCATCATTGACGGCTGCCGCCTCTCCGGCGGGAAGATCATCCCCTACGACCACTGCGACCCGGCCTCGCTGGAGGCGGTCATCAAGGAGAACCTGCCGCAGTTCCGCCGCGCCATCATCATTACCGACGGCGTCTTCAGCATGGACGGCGACGTGGCCCCGCTCGACAAAATTTACGAAGTCGCCAAGAAATACGATATCCTGTTGATGGTGGACGACGCCCACGGCGAGGGCGTGCTCGGCAAGGGCGGGCGCGGCATCGTGGATCACTTCGGACTGCACGGCAAGGTGGACGTGGAGGTCGGCACGCTCTCAAAAGCCTTTGGCGTGATGGGTGGCGTGGTGGCCGGCAACGCGACAATCGTGGAATGGCTGCGCCAGCGCGGACGCCCATTCCTGTTCTCCTCCGCCGTCACGCCCCCGGACGCCGCGGCCTGCATCGCCGCCCTCGACATTCTCGAGGCCTCGACCGAACTGGTGGACAGCCTGTGGGCCAACGTCAGGTATTTCAAGGCTGAGATGAAAACGCTCGGATTCGATACCGGCGTCAGCGCCACGCCCATCACCCCGATCATGCTCGGCGAAGCACCGCTCGCCCAACAGTTCAGCCGCGACCTGTTCGAGGCGGGCGTTTTTGCAATGGCGATCGGCTATCCCACCGTGCCGCAGGGTAAGGCGCGTATCCGCGTGATGATCTCCGCCGCACATGAGAAGGAAGATTTGGATAAAGGCCTGGAGGCGTTCGCCAGGGTGGGGAAGAAGTTGGGCGTGATCGCGTAATTGGGCGGGGGGACCCCGCAAACGGGCGGGGCGACCTCGCCCCTACGGGAATCAACAATGGCATTTGTAGGGGCACGGTCCCCGTGCCCTAGGCGTGGAAACCGCGCAATCGGGCGGGGCGACCCCGCCCCTACGGGAATCAACAATGGCATTTGTAGGGGCACGGTCCCCGTGCCATGGGCGCGAAACCGCGTAATTGGGCGGGGCGACCTCGCCCTACCGAACGATGGCGAAATGTATGAATTTTGTCGGGAGAAACCCGCCCCTCAAAACCATGACAAAATTCGATCCAAAAATCCACCACCGCCATTCCCTCCGCCTGCGGGGATACGATTATTCCCAGGCAGGCTTTTATTTCATCACCATCGTCACACAGGGACGGGAGGCATTGTTCGGCGAGGTGGTGGATGGGGAGATGCGATTGAACAGGTACGGGGAAATCATCCAAAGATGGTGGAATGAAATTCCAAAACATTTCCCGAATGTAGAACTGGGCGCGTTCGTGATTATGCCGAATCACCTGCATGGGATTATCATAATCCATGAAAACCGTAGGGGCACGGTCCCCGTGACCCAGGGCGGGGAGACCCTGCAACCAGGCGGGGAAACCCCGCCCCTACGGAAACCAACGTTGGGGCAGGTGGCCGCGTATTTCAAATATCAAACCACCAAAGAGATCAATGCACTGAAGGGCGGGCCGGTAACAAGAATCTGGCAACGCATCTTTTACGACCACATCATCCGCAACCAGCACGACCTCGAACTGACCTGGCTCTACATCGAATCCAATCCCGCCCGATGGGGGGTGGACCATGAAAACCCCCATCGCTGACCATCAAACCTGCGTTCTCAAAAAGATCTCCGTCCACGCCCGCGAATTTTCACCGTCGGAGCCGTCATCGGTCACGTCCCAGAATGCCGAGAGCAGGCTGTGACAGACCGCCCAGCGCCATAGCCGCTGGCGGTCCAGGCCGGTGTGTTCGGCGAGGATGGCAATGCGCCGCTGCGTCCGTCGGATGGCCTCGGCCTCGTCCGGCATCGCGCCCCACGGATTCATCAACAGCGGTCCCGCCTCGTACTCCGGCGCGCCGATCACGCCTTTTGGGTCAATGACCAGCCAGCCGCGATCAGACGACAGAATGTTGTAATGGTGGAAATCGCCGTGCAGGAGTACCTGCGGACGTCCTTCCGCAAACAACTCGCGCACCATCCCCTCCACAATGTCCACCGTTTTCGCCGGGAAAGGCCCCGTCCCACCGCCGAAGCATGGACGCAGCTTTTTCAACTCATCGAACCAGCCCTTGAGCGACAGGAATCCACCGCCATCTGGGACCGGGCGCCGGATGCGCGTCATCACGTCGGCGGCGATTTCGGTGGCACGGTCGTCGTCTGCGAACGTGACGAGCATCCCACCGGGGCGGAGTCGCTCGAGGAGCAGGAAACCGGCTTCCGGGTCCGCTTCGTAGAGGCGGCAGGCGCCGCGCCCGTTGTAGACGCGCAAGGCGTTGATCTCGCTGGTCAGTTCCGCGTTCGGCACGCCGATTTTCAGAACACAGTCCTGAGTGGAGCCGCCGGTCGAGTAGCCCCGTGCCTTTCGGGGCGTATCGAGACCCGGCGAAGTCGAAGGACGGGTTGCGGCGCAGACGTAGTTGTACGAAAGCAGGAACGGCTCGCCGAGGGTCAGGTCCCAGCGGCGGGCGGCGTCGGAGAGCAGGTCCGGGAGGCGGCGCAACCAGTCCACGCCGTTGGGAAAAGCCTGGGTAACGTTTTGAACGAAAACAGGAGAGAGATCGAGATTCACGAGGAGTTCTTCTGTCCGTACGTTTCCCTGTGCACGCGCCTCGCGTCGTACTGCGTGCGCGCGGACTTCTCCTCGGCAGGATAACCGACGTAGATCAGCCCCAGCGGCCGGACGTGGCGCGGCAGCCCCGTCACCTCGCGCACCACGCGGACGAACTCCGCCACCGGGTGGACGCCGATCCAGACCGTGCCGAGTCCCAGCCCGGCGGCGGCGATGAGGATGTTTTCCCCGGCAAGGCTGCAATCCTGCGGCCAGAAGAGCCGCGCGGCCGGGTTCGCGCTCAGCGACGGGTTGCCGCAGACGACGATGGCGGCCGGCGCGTTGCGGTTGCCGAAAATGAGCCGCTTGCGGAACTGCGCCAGTTTCTCCGGGTCGGTGACGACCACGAACTCCCACGGTTTGCAGTTCATCGCCGAGGGCGCGGCCATGGCGGCCTGCAGGAGCAGGTCCAGTTTCTCCGGCTCCACCGGCCGGTCGGCATACTTGCGGATCGAGCGGCGGCGGAAGATGGTGTCGAGGATGGGATTGTTCATAAGATTTTGTAGGGGCGCAATATATTGCGCCCCTACGATTAATCCGGGAACAACTTCTCATACACTTCCGGGCAATACTTTTCGACCATCTCGCTGGAAAGCCCGTTCTCCTTGCAGATGGCCGCGTACAGGTCCGCGGAGGGACGCTTGCGGCGCGCCTGGGTTTCCACGTCCAGTTCCCACAGCCCGAAGCGCTGGGTCCAGCCGCGCTCCCACTCGAAGTTGTCCACCAGCGACCAGTGGAAATAGCCCTTGACCGGCCAGTTGAAGTTGACCGCCCGCCACATGGCATGGACGTGCTGCGCCAGGTAGCGCGGGCGGATGCGGTCGGCGGCGTCCTCGATGCCGTTTTCAGTGACGAGGATGGGCGTGCCGGGGTGCGTCTTCATCGCCCACTTGACCGCCCGGAAGAGACCCTCCGGCGTATTCGAGTTCTGACCGGCGTCGGCCACGTCCAGGCCTTCGGGGAAGAAGGAGCGCGAGAAAAGTTCGGCGGGATTGAATAGATCGAAAGCCACCGTGTCCACCGAATAGTAATTCAGGCCGAAATAATCCTGCGTCCCCTTTGCCTCCGGGACCCGCACCCTGCCCACCGGCGAGCGCATGACGCCGGTCGAGACGGCGGTCGGGAAGGCGATGTTGACGGCGTCGAATTTCAGGTTCCGCATCAGCCGGTCGAGCGGCGACCAGGAACGGAACGCTTCCTGCGGGCGGAAGTGCAGCGCGTACCCAACCCGCGCCTCGGGCTGCATCTTGTGGATGGCGCGATAGGCGGCGGCGTGTCCGCGCGCCAGGTTGGCCTGCACCTTGAGGCCCGTCTTCATGCTCTCCTGGCCGGGCGGGAAGTGGCCGCGCACGTAGCCTTCGAGGGCGTAGACATTCGGCTCGTTGATGGTGCACCAAAGTGTGCAGTATTCCTTCAACGCCTCCACCGTCTTGCGGGCAAATTTCTCGAACGGCGGAACGACCGCTTCAGTTTCCCATGCTCCCATCTCGGTCAGCCAGAGCGGATCGGTGAAGTGGTGCAGCGTGACCATCGGCGTGATGCCCCGGTCGCGCAGGCCGCGCAGCATCGTCCGGTAACGTTCGAGCGCGTCCTCGTCCCAGCGGTTGGGCGCGGGTTGGATGCGGCTCCACTCGACCGACAGCCGGTGTGCGTTCTGCCCGCCCTCGGCGGCGCGGTCGAAGTCCTCGCGCCAGCGCCCGCCCCACCAGTCGCTCGCCAGGCCGGATTTGTGGGCGGTGTGTCCCTCCTGCTCCCACTTGTGCCAGTTGTTGTTGGTGTTGCCGCCCTCCACCTGGTGTGAAGCGGTGGCCGTCCCCCACAAAAAGCCTTTCGGGAAATGGAATGTCGCGGATGGCATGATGTTCCTCCGGTAGGGGCACGATATATCGTGCCCTTACTTGTGACGCGTCAGGTACGCCAGATACAGCGCCACCGACCCGGCGACGGCGGCGTTCAGCGATTCGACCTGTCCCTGCATCGGCAGGCGGACGAGGAAATCGCACTTGGATTTGACCAGCGGGCGGATGCCTTCACCCTCCGAACCGACCACCACCGCCAGCCCGCCCTCCCAGCGGACCTCGGACGGGCCGCGCGAACCGGGGCCTTCGTCCAGGCCGACCGTCCACACGTCCGCCTGGCGCAGGTCGTCTATCGCCTGCGAGAGGTTGGCCTGGGCGACGAGCAAATGCTCCGACGCGCCGGACGAGGCGTTGACGACCGCCGGGGTGACGGTCACCGTCCGCGCCAGGGGCAGCGCCACGCCGTGCACGCCGACGGCTTCGGCAGTGCGCAGCAGCGTGCCGAGATTCTGCGGGTCGTGGAGCGTGTCGAGCATCAGCACGAAGGGCGGTTCGCCGCGCCGCTTTGCCAGGTCGAGGATGTCGGCCAGATTGGCGTAAAGATAGCCGCTGGCCTCCAGCAGCACGCCCTGGTGGGCGGGATGGATCTTGTCCATGCCGGCGCGCGGCGCGCTGAGGATGGGAATCTTCCGCTCGCGCGCCATTTGCAGGATGTCGAGGATGCGTCCCTTTTCCTGCACACCCTGCGCGATCTCCAGCCGGAAGACCTGCCGCCGCCTGGCGCGCAGCGTCTCGTAGACGGCGTTGCGGGAGTAGATGAATTCTTTCATGGGGGATATTGTAAACCATCCGGGAAGAAGTTTTCCGGGATCCCGCCGGTTCCATGCGATTTCATGCTTCATCCTGTCTCAGGTCCCGCAGGCGCCTGTCTTCGCGACCGGGCGGGGATGATAAAATACCCGCATGGGCACTCTCTACCTTGTCGCTACCCCGATTGGCAACCTGGAAGACATGAGTCCGCGCGCCATGCGCACCCTGCGCGAGGCGCGCCTCATCGCAGCCGAGGATACACGCGTGACCCGCAAACTGCTCAACCATTTCGACATCCACACCACGCTGACGAGTTACTTCGAGCACAACAAACTGTCCAAACTCGATGTAATCCTGGCCGCCCTGGAGCAGGGTGATGTGGCGCTCGTCTCCGATGCCGGGACGCCGGCCATCAACGACCCGGGTTACGAACTGGTCAAGGCCGCCCTGGCGGCGGGACATGGGGTCTGCCCCATCCCCGGCCCGTCGGCGCCGCTGGCGGCGCTGGCTGTCTCCGGCCTGCCCACCGGCGCGTTCCTCTATCTCGGCTACCTGCCGCGCAAGACCTCCGACCGAAAGGCGTTGGCCTGTCAGGTTGCAAACCTGGCCTACACGCTCATCTTTCTCGAATCCCCGCGCCGCCTGCTGGCATCCCTCGCGGACCTGGAGTCCGCCCTCGGTGACCGGCCCATCGCGGTGGCGCGTGAACTGACCAAGGTCCACGAGCAAACCTGGCGCGGGACGATCTCCGGGGCTATCGTACATTTCACACAGAACGAGCCGCGCGGCGAGTTCACGCTGGTGGTGGAGGGACAAAAGGCGGTGGAGCATGAACGTTGGAGCGAGGACAAGGTCCTCATCGCCGTAGAATTTGGCTTGAAACTGGGCGAGTCCCCGTCCGCGCTGGCAAAGCGGGTGGCGCAGGAGAGCGGGTGGGAGCGGCGCGAGGTGTATCGGTTAATCGGGAAGGTTTGATACAATCGAGGGCGTGGTAAACATGAAAGCAGTAAGAATAATTAGAGCGGGTGGAAAGTTTTTTCATAGGAGTTCATAATTGGCGCTCTACCGTATCTACATTGACGAAGTTGGTAATCACGATCTGACTCACGCCGATGATCCAAACCAGAGATATTTGTCCCTGACAGGCATCATCTTGGAGTCCGAATATGCACTTCACGTTCTACAGCCGGAGATGGATGAGATCAAGAGGATGTTCTTTCAGCAGGATCCAGATGTACCAGTGATATTTCACCGCAAAGAAATGGTGAACAAACGACCTCCCTTCCAGTCCCTTTTAAATTTAAGCATAGAAGAGAAATTCAACATTGCTATACTCACCGCCTTGGCGCGATGGGAATACCGCGTGATTAGTATCGTAATTGACAAAAAGGCTCACCGTGACCAGTATCAAATATGGCATTACCATCCCTACCACTATTGTTTGTCTGTATTACTGGAGAGATTTTTGCTTTTCTTGCATTACAACAACCATCGCGGAGATGTGATGGTCGAAAAACGCGGGGGCAAAGAAGATGATAAACTTCAGGCTTCTTATACTCGTTTATACGAACAGGGTACGGACCATATTCCTGCAGAACGTTGGCAAGAGAGGCTGACATCAAAGGAAATCAAGTTCAGGCTTAAAAGCGCTAATGTAACAGGCCTACAGCTGAGTGATCTGATTGCCCATCCATCCCGGCGAGAGATCTTGATCGAACAAGGGCTTGTCAGTGATGA
>VGNO01000070.1 GCA_016865985.1 Chloroflexota bacterium
GATCAGGAAGAAGACCAGGCTGATCTCGACGGCTGCCACACCGGCGATGTCCCATTTGGGTCGGTGGCTGCGCAGGTAGGCGATGCCTGCCACGCCGGCGGCCATGAAGCCCAACATGCCGACCCAAGCGGTGGCAACATGGAAGTAGAAAACTTTCTGGACCGCGCCCATGGTGGCTTCGAGCGGGGCAAAGCCCAGCGCCAGCCAGGTGGAGACGGCGAGCAGCAGGATGGAGACAATGTCCAGGACGAGCAGGAGACGGGGTTTGTTATGCATGGAAACTCCAGTAAAAGGGTGTGGATTATTCTTCCACTACGTAATCGAAGACCATGAAGGCGACGGCGATGAAGATCACATCGTAGACGAACAGCAGGTTGATCCAGGGCATAATCTCGGTCACGGCCAACCCGTCCATGAAGCCATTGCTGGCCTTGACGGCGGCGATGACGACCGGGAGTGTGACCGGGAAGAGCAGGATCGGCAGCAGCACGTCGCGGGTGCGGGCCTGGACGGCCATGGCCGCCAGCAGGGCGCCGACCGCGATGTAGCCGAGCGAACCGAGCAGCGCCACCAGCAGGAAGCCGGGGTCGAAGATGGCGGTATTGTTGTGGAGCACGGCGAAGACCGGCAGTACAATGACTTCCACCACCAGCATGAAGACCAGGTTGCTGATGACCTTGCCGAAGTAGATCGCCGAGCGGTCGACCGGTGCCAGCAGCAGGCCGTCGAGACAGCCGCGGTCCTTCTCGACCGCCATCGAACGGTTGAGGCCCAGTGTCCCGGCGAAGGTGAAGGTGGCCCACAGCACACCGGCGGCGGCCGTGCGCAGGATGCTGGGGTTCAGTTCGAGGGCGAAATTGAAGATCAGGATGACCAGCAGGGCAAAGACCAGCATGGACGAGAGCAGTTCGCGCGAACGCATCTCGGCAGCCAGGTCCTTCCAGGCGACGGCCCAGACGGCGCGCAGGAAACCGGAGGGAGCCTGCCGGGCGGGGGGTGTGTCCTTGCGGTCGGCGGTCATCATGGTTTCTCCATCAGCCTGTCAGCGCCTGGCGGTAGAAGTCCAGCAGGTTTCCCCGCCCAAGACCGGGGCGGGTGGTGGAAGCGGTGATGACGCCGCGCGCCAGCACGTCGAAACGCGAGGCCAGGTCTTCGACCCGCGCCAGGTCGTGGGAGGTCATCACCACCGTCCGGCCGCGCGCCGCCACGTCGCGCAGGACCCTGTCGAGCATGTCGCAGGCCTCCTGGTCGAGGCCGGTGTGTGGTTCGTCGAAGAGCATCACTTCCGGGTCGTGCAGCACGGCGCGACCGATCGCCAGGCGTTGCTGCATCCCGCGCGAGAAGGTGCGCACCAGGTCGCGGCGGCGGGCGGAGAGGCCGACCAGGTCGAGCGCATCGGCGATCCGCCCGTCCAGGCGCTGGAGGTTGTACATCCGGCCATAGAAGCGCAGGTTTTCCTCGGCGGTCAGGTCGCCATAGAGCAGCGGCTGGTGCGATACCACTCCCAGCCGGCGGCGTACCGCCGCTGCCTGCCCGGGCAGCCGGTACCCAGCGACGCGGATCTCGCCCAGGCTGGGACGCGCCAGCGAGGCCAGGATGCGCAGGAAGGTGGTCTTCCCGGCCCCGTTCGGACCGAGCAGGGCGACGAACTCGCCCTCGCCCACTTCGAAGTCCAGGCCGCGCAGGACGGTCTTGAGGCCGAACCGCTTGACGAGTTTGGCGACTTTGATCATGGCTGGGGCAGTCCCTACACAAGGTCCTTCAAACGCCCTTTGAGTTCGGCGCGCCGGTTGCGATATGCATCTTCGGCGATGGCGCCATTCTTGTGCTGTTCATCGAGGGTGATGATGGCATCCAGGATGCTGTCCGGGTCGTTCAGGCTGTCTGGTTCGCCGTCCTCATCTCCGCCATCGTCCAGCCGTGATCTGGCGCGGTCCCGCAGATAGAGGGCGACGCCGACGGCGAGCAGCAGCAGGCCGAAACCGGCCAGGCCGATCACCAGCGTGTTCTGCGGACCGGCAGCGGTCGCGGCCGGCGCGTCATCCGGCTGGCCGGAGAGGGTGAAGTCGAGCGCCCCACCGGCCGGGATCGGGGCAAATTCGTAGACCTGGAAGGTCTGGCCGCTGCCCATATCCACCGCTTCGCCGGCGCCGAGTTGGTCGCCGGAGACCTTCATACCAGGCGGGAGCAATACCGAGCCGGTGAGCACATCCAGCGCCATGGCGCGGCTGATTTGCAGTTTCCTTTCATACGGCAGGGTATAGTAGGCCTGGATGCCGTACTGTTCCGCGCTGGGGGGGATGGCAAAGCCATTTTCGGATGGCAGGAAGGACCCGCCCACCTGGGCATCTTCATAGGATACCTGCCCGGCGCCTTCCGGGACGACGATGAAGGGGATGAAGGCGCCGTCGGTATCGACCACGACCGCCCGCTCCCCGGTATTGCTGAAAATGTAGATTTCATAGACTTCCAGCAGGCCGGCAGTCAGGCCGCTGTAGATGATGTGCACCTGGTCCATGCTGAGCGCCGAGGTGTCGGTGGTGGTCTCGTAGAAGACCAGGTCGCCCAGTTCCAGCAGCGACGACCCGGCCTCGCTGACCGTCACCCCGCTCTGGTATGGGATGCCATCGTAGGCGAATTCCGCCACGAAGAAGCGTCCCTCGCCCAATTCGACTTCATCGAACTGGAAGGAACCGTCTGCGGCGGTTTCGACCGTGAGATCGAGGATTTCGGTCGGGGAGGATTCATCGCTGCCATGCTCGTAGCCGTAGAGTGTGACGCTGGCCGAAGGAGGCAGGCTGCCGCCGGAGGCGTTGACCAGCCGCCCTGTCACCGTCCCGCCGCTTGCCTGCGGGGTAGGGGATGTATCCACCACCGGTGTACCCTCGCCTTGCGGGAGTGGGGAAGGTTCCGCGGGGGACGCGATCGGGCTTTCAACGGGCGGGAGCGGGGTTGCGGTTGGTTCTGCGGCAGCCGCGAGGTCGAAGGTCAGGTTCCGCAGGTGGGCTGCCAGCGCCCAGGTGTCGCTCTCGCCCAGGCGGTCGAAGGCCGGCATGTCGCCCTTCCCGTTGGAGATCGCCTGGTACAGGCCGATGGCGGTGAACTGCGCCATGCGCTGCTGGTCGACGATGGCGATGGAACTGCCGCCCGTTCCATCCGTGCCGTGACATTCGGCGCAGTGCAGGGCATAGAGTTCGGCGCCGCGCGCCGCTTCATCCGGCGAGGCGCTGAGGGTGTAGACATAGGCCAGCACGTCCCAGCGCTGCTGTTCGGTCAGGCTGGTGAAGGGCGGCATGTAGCGGTCCATACGGCCGAGGGTCAGGAGGGTAAACCATTCGGCGGGGGTGGACTGGCGGGAGATGTCGCCCAGGCCGATGGCCGAGACCGGGACGGGCAGGCCCACGGCCTGCGGTCCGTTCCCGAGCCCTGCCTCCCCGTGGCAGCCCAGGCATTTTTCGGCGTAGATGGAAGCCCCGCGCGCCGGGTTGGGCGCTTGCGCTGGGTAGAGTGGTCCGGTGGTGGGGGCGGCTGTCGGGTGGACATATCCCGGCGGGGGCGTCAGGTCTTCAGCCAGCGAAAAATTGCATCCCGCCAGGGTCAGGGCAGCGAGGATCAAAAGGGCAAGCAAGCGGAGTTTCATCGGGTATCCTGGGGGTAGACTGGGGTGGGTGAACCCTGCGGTTATTTGAGCGGCCGTCCGCAGGCAGGGCAGAAACGGTCGGAGGCCAGAGCCGGCTTGCCGCATTTCGGGCAGAAACCGGCGGTCTTGTCCTTGCGCGCCTGGCGGCGGCGGGCGATGAGCGCTTCCAGTTCATCGTCGGCGGCATCCGGGATGCCGGCTCCGCGACGGACGGCGATGGCAGCCTCCAGGCGGGCGTTGGCATCCACCCGGCCGGAGGGCGGCTGGAGCGTGTCCAACTGGCGCAGCGCCTCCGCCCCTTTCTGGAGCAGGCTTGCGCGCTGGGCGGGATATTCTTCCGCCGGGATCTTGCCCAGCGTGTGGTCGAAATCCAGTTCCTGGAGGGAATTCAGGATGCGGTCGCGATCGGCCATCAGGCTCGACAGGGCATGGTCTTCCACCGCCATGTGGCGCTGGCGTTCCATGAACGGACGGGCGACGAACAGGCCGACCAGCAGGACCAGGCCGAGCAGCAGGAATATGGCTCCAAGGTCCATGTTATTCCTCCGCCAGGAGCGGATCGATGATGGCGCGGATGGCTTCCACGGAAGGGAAGGGGCCGGTTTGGATCTGGCGCAGGACGCCGTCCCGGTCGATGAAGTAGGTTTCCGGCACGCCCTCGATGCGGAACTGCTGCGAGATGCGCGTGCCGCGGTCCGGGCCGCTGGGGAAGGTGATGTCGAACTTGGCCAGGTAGGACCGCGCCTCGGGTTCGGTATCCACGTAGTCCACGCCGAGGAAGACGACCTCGCCGCTGGATTCGTAATAACGCCAGGCTTCCTCCAGTTCGGCGGCTTCCTGTTCGCAGGGCTTGCACCAGGAAGCCCAGAAATTGACCACCACCACCTTGCCGCGCAGTTCCGAGAGCGTCACTTCATCCCGCTCGTTGTAGGTATAGCCTTCGAAGAGGCTCAGGGTGAAATCGTCGACCACCTGGCCGACCTGGATCGTCCCCTGCTGGGCGCGCAGCAGGCTGACTGCCAGGATGCCCAACAGGGCCAGCAGCCCGACCCAGATGACCGCCTGCGCCCAGAATGGTACGCTGCGGCGGGGCGTTTGGATGGATTGGTTGTTTTCGGTCATGACCCTATCCTCGTTTCCGGAGTTCTTCTTCGAGACGCGCCACGTATTCATCCTTTCCATTTGTGGCTGGGGGCGGCGCGGCTTCAGCGGCCTGCTGCCTGGCAAGCGCCCGCCAGGAGCGAAAGGCGCGAAACAGGAGGTAAGCGCCAGCCAGGAAGGCCAGCGGCGGTACGATGTAAGCCAGCCAGTTGAGACCGCTGCGGGGCGGTTCGGCCAGGACGCGCGCCCCATACTCGTCTACGAAGTATTGCAGGATCTCCTCCTCCGTCCAGCCTTCAGCAAGGCGCAGCCGGATCTCATCCCGCCATTGCTTGCAGGCCTGGGTCGGGCAGACATCCAGTGGCGTATTCTCGCACACCGGGCAATATAACTGGCGGGCGATGGCATTCACCTCGTCATCGGAGGGGGTTGGCTGCTGGGCCTGCACGCCGGAGGGCGGTGAAAGGAGCGCGGCCAGGAGCAGGAGGCCGGAGGCGGTAAGGAAGATATTCCTTGATTTCATATTCGGGTTTCCATTCATTTGCCGGCGGTAGCCGTCCGTTCTTTTTCGGGCCATGCGGCGATGATCGTCCCAAGGATGAAAATGGCGCTGCCGATCCAGAGCCAGTTGACGAGAGGGTTGTGGTAGACCTTGAAAGGCGCCTGGCTGGCCGAGACGCTCTCCCAGTTGACGAGCAGCACGTACAGGTCGTCGGCCAGGGTCGAGCGCACCCCGGCAATGGTCATTGGCTGGCCGTCGGGATATACATCGTAGCGCGGCGCCAGGGTTTGCAGGAATACACCGTCCTTGAAAATGCTGACCTCGGCGCGGGTCACCCAACGCCCGTCTGTATGGGCGAACTGTGCCAGCGAATCGTAGTGTACAGTGTAACCGGCCAGTTCGATCGACTCACCAACACCCAGGCTTTTCTGGGTCTCGGTTTGGAATACTTCGATGCCGAGGATGCCGATGGCCATCAGCGCCATCGCGATGTGGATGATGTACCCGCCGTAGCGGCGGCGGTTGCGACCGGCCAGGGTCCAGAGGGCTGTGAGGAAGCCCTCCTGGTGGGCGGACTGGCGGGCGCGCGCCCCGCGCCAGAATTCATAAATAGTGACGGTGACGACCAGCCCCACCAGGTAGAAGCCGGTCAGGGCGACCGGGTTCGTGATGCCGAAAGCCAACGTTGCCAGCGGGGCGGCCAGGGCAATGACGGCCGGCTTCCAGATGGCGCGGCCGAGGGTCCTGACGGTCGAATGTCCCCAGGCGGAGAGCGGCGCGATTGCCATCAGCGCCATCAGGGCGCCGAAGAGCGGGGCGGTGGCGCGTTCATAGAACGGCGGCCCGAAGGTCACTTTCTGGCCGGTGGCCAGTTCGGAGATGAGCGGGAAGATGACGCCCCAAAAGCAAACGACCAGGATGCCGATGAAGAGCAGGTTGTTGAGCAGGAAGAGCGCCTCGCGCGATAGCATGGACTTCATCTCGACTTCGGCCTTCAGGCTCGGCCAGCGCCAGATGAGCAGGGCGACCGATGATACCAATGTCAGACCGATGAAGGCGAAGAACATCGGCCCGATGGCGCTCTGGGCGAAGGCGTGCACTGAAGAGAGGACGCCGGAGCGGGTCAGGAAGGTGCCGAAGATGACCAGGTCATAGGTCAGGATGATGAGCATCATATTCCACTGCTTGAGCAGGCCGCGTTTTTCCTGGATAATGACCGAGTGCAGGAAGGCGGTGCCGGTCAACCATGGCATTAAGGCGGCGATCTCGACCGGGTCCCAACCCCAGTAACCGCCCCAGCCGAGCACATCGTAGGCCCAACGCGCCCCGAGCGCCAGCCCGAGCGATAGGAAGAGCCAGGCCCACAAGGTCCAGCGGCGGGTGATGCGGATCCAGCGGTCGTCGGAGCGGCCGGTGATCAGCGCCGCGAAAGCGAAGGCGAATGGGATGACGAAAGACACGAAACCGAGGTAGAGCATCGGTGGGTGGATGATCATGCCGGGGTGGCGCAGGAGCGGGTTGAGCCCGTTCCCATCGGCGGGTGTGACCAGGAGTGAGTTGGCAGGCTGAAAGGTATAGGCTGCCACTCCATCAACCGTCTGCCACAGGCGGGCGAAGGGATTCTCGAAGAAGATGATCAACGCCAGGAAGAAGGCCAGGGTGACGGAGGCGACCACCACCACCCAGGGCAGGAATTCACGGTCGCGCTCCCACTTGCGCAGGGTGACCGCCGAAGCGAAGGCCGCCAACAGCCAGGCCCAGAACAGGAGCGATCCGGGCTGCCCGCCCCACAGGGCGGTCACTTTGAGATAGGACGGCATGGCGTTATTCGTCACCGAATATACATATTCCACATCGTAACGTCCGCTGACCAGCAGGTAGATGAGCAACAGCGCCGCCAGGGTGACCAGGGGGAAGGTCAACAGCATGGCGCGGCGGGCGCTTTCCACCCAGCGCGGCTTGTGGGCGGTCTCTCCGTAGATGGCAGCCCCGACGGCGAAGAGGGATACGATGAAAGCCATTGCCAGGATGCCAAGACCAAAATCCGGGATCATGCGTTCTCCTTCGAAATACCAGTTACCAGAAATAACCCTGCAAGTCCGGACGACTTCCAGGGTTGGATGTCAATTCCCTTCGACCTGCTCCGGGACCGCTTCTTCGTACTTGGTCGGGCACTTGAGCAGGAGTTCCTCGGCGTAGAAGACGCCGTCTTCGCCCAGGCGGCCGGTCATGATGGCCTGGGCCTCGTCCCGCAGCAGGTCCGGCAGCGGGCCGTTGTAGGCCACTGCCAGGCGCGCCCGGGTCGGGTCGGTGACCGCCTCGTGCAGGACGAAAGCCAGTCCGCCCAGGGATTCGATCTCGGCGTTGTCGCCGGGCACATGGGCGACCTCGAAGGTCAGGCTGAGGGTTTCGGGATCGTACTGGATCGTATCGCCGATGACAGCCCCGGAGACGCGCAGGTTGCGCCCGGCGATGTCGGCGCCTTCGGCCAGGAGTTCATCGACAGTAAGGAAGTATTCGGCGCTGGCGCTGGTGGATGAGGCGATCAGGTAGACGACTGCCGCCAGGACCAGGAGACCGCCGGCAATGAATTTGACGCGACCGGAAAACATGGGAAGCCTCCGATAAGGGATTGGGAGCGTACAGGTATTATTTTACATGGCGAGATTAATGGCATGTGAGAATATAGACAAAGGATGCGCCCCGGAGAGGCACATCCTGATCAGGTTATTCCTTCAACCTGGTCCTAACTCTGGTCTCAACCGAGTTTCACCAGCCCGGTGCGGATGGCGAACTTGACCAGTTCGGTGCGCGAATGCATGTTGAGTTTGTTCATGATCCGTTCGCGGTGGCGGGCGATGGTCTTTGGGCTGAGTTCCAATCTTTCGCCGATCTGTTGGTTGTTGTGTCCCTCGGCCACCAATTCCAACACCTGGCGTTCGCGTGGGCTGAGCACATGCAGGCCGACCGTTACGCCGCCCTCGGGCTGGGCATTGTCCGACGCGGGCGGTTGGGCCTGGCTGGTCAAGCGTTGGTAATCGTCGAGCAACCAGCGCGCCAGCGCCGGCTGGAGGTAGATATTCCCGGCCGCCACCGTCCGGATGGCGGCGACCAGGTCGTCGGCGGCGGCCTGTTTGGTGATGTAGCCGGAGGCGCCGGCGGCTAGCATTTGCATGAAATACTGCTTGTCGTCGTGGACGGTGAGCGCCAGCACCAGGCATCCCGGGTATTGCGCCCGCAGGCGGCGGGTGGCTTCCATCCCGTCCATGCCCGGCATGGTGATGTCCATCAGGATCACATCCGGGCGCGCTTCCAGGGCGCGCTCGATGGCTTCCTGGCCGTTGCTGGCCTCCATGACGACATCCAGACCCTCCTGGGTCTGAAGGAAGGTCTTCAGCCCCACCCGCACTACATCGTGGTCATCGACCAGCATGAGACGGATCTTTTCCATGGGCTTTATACTCCCTTCTCGATTGGCGGGATGGGGATGACGACTTCGATGCTCGTCCCCTGTCCGGGTGCAGAGCGGACCCTCAACTTGCCGCCGGCGGCTTCGGCTCGTTCCCGCATCCCCGCCAGTCCCCAGCCGCGCGGGGGTGAATACTCGACCGCAGGGTCGAAGCCGCGGCCGGCATCGCTGACCTGCATGATGACCTGGTCAGGCAGGTACTGGAGGACCAGTTCTGCCTCCATCACCCCGGCATGGCGGGTGACATTCGCCAGCGCTTCCTGCATGACGCGGAAGAAGACTGTTTCGATATCCGGTTCGAGCCGGCGTTCCTCCCCGTCGACCCGCATGGTAACTTTCAACCCCTTTGAACAGCAGTCCCGTTCCGTCCAGACAGATAAGGCGGACGACAACCCGAGCACATCCAATTGGGCGGGACGGAGTTCGTGCACCAGGCTATAGATCCCCTTTGACATCTCCTTGCAGGTTCCCTGGAGCCTGTCGATCAGGCCTTGCGCCTCCAGCCGCCCGGGGAGGACCGTGTTCAGGGATGCCAGGTCAAGGGAGATGGCGGAGAGCATCTGGGCGGTTTCATCGTGCAGTTCCCGCGCAATACGCGCCCGTTCATCCTCCTGGGCTTTGACGGTATGGCGCAACAGGTCGCGCCGCAGGGCATCGCGCTGTTCGAGCGCCTCCAGCCGCGCTTGCTGCATGGCCTGGAACTGGACCTTGCGCTCCTGTTCCACCACCTGCGCTCCCCGCACCAGGCCAAAGGAGATCGCTGCCGCCATCGCGGCCCGCACAACCTGGACCGGGAACCCGGCGATGGCGATGAAACTGTCCTTGTTCATGACCGAGGCCGGGAACATTTCACTCCGGCCGACGAAGAGTTGTGAGATGGCGTATATGCCAAAGGCGATGGCTGTCAGGCGGAAAGCATCGCTGAGGGTGTGCCGGCCCGCCTGTCTGACTGAACGGCTCTGGGCGTTCAGGGCGAGCGCCGCCAGCATGGCCGCCGGGAAAGCCATCAGGTAGCGTGAAAGGTTATCCAACAGGGTAAGCCACGGGATGGGACCGTCGCCATAGGCCTGCCAGGCGCTGAGTAGCAGCAGCCCGGCATACAGGCCGAATCCACTGATGTGCAGGATGCCGATGCGTGGGTTGCGGGGTGAACTTTGCAACAGCGCCAGGATGGCATAGATAAAGAGTGGTATGAAGGAGGCAACCAGCATGACCAGCCGGCCCCAGGGCAACCAGGCCGGCATCTCCACGCCCAGGGAAACCGCCTGGATGAGATACGCTTCCAGCCACTCATGGACGCCGTGGATCAAACCGAACACAGCCAGCGGCCGCAGCAGGCGCGCCTCCGCCAGGGCGGGGGAGCGGCCGGATTCGAGCAGCATGGCGATCCCCAGCCCGACGAATGCCAGGCCGTAGAAGAAGAAAATGAAGAATAGGATTTGATCCATGGCGCTATTGTACAGCAAAGTACCGGCCTGTTGGGGTAATTCAGGAACAAAACTCGAAGCATCTACCTAAATACCGGTAATACACCCAACAGAATTGTGATTTTCATCCTGTGCTATTATACACAAGTATTAACTTGTTTTAAACCTGCACTGGGTGTAAAATCCCAATAATCTGGATATAGTAGTCCGAATTCATACCAATCGCCAGGAGGCGCCCTCCCCAATAAGTAGAAGGTTTTTCCAGCAATTAGTACGTAAAATACCCAAAGGAGAATGTACCATGTATTCCAAGAAAGTATTGATCTTCGCAGGAATACTGGTCGTTGCTATGATCGCCCTGTCCGCCTGCGGTGCGTAGGGTCCGGAAGGCCCGGTTGGTCCTGCGGGGGCGCAGGGTGAGCCGGGTCCGCCGCCGTCGGCTGCAAAATTAACCTGCACCGAGCGCCATAATGACACCAGCGCCCTCGCCGGCAAGATTTATGCCTGGGATGAGTCACGCCACGGCGCTGCTGGCCTGGTTTGGATAGAGGAAGCCGGCCGACAGTCTTGCGCCGCATGCCACTCCGGTTCTTCTTTCATTGACGCCGTTGTTGCAGGCCAGGATTGGAACGTCTACGGAACAGCCGAAGGCGTAACCCTCCCGGACGCCACCCCTCAGGAATGCCGCACCTGCCACACGATCCACACCACCTATACGGCTGAGGTTTTCTCCCTTCGGACGGTCTCTCCTGTAGCCATGGTCATCAGCGACCAGACATTCGACAAGGGTAACGGCAACCTGAGCGCCAACTGCCACCAGGCCCGCCGCATATGCCCAATTTCGCCGCCAAGGAAGCCAGTGGCGCTGCCATTCCCGGCCAGTATGCGGTTTCCACCCGCTTCAACCCCCACCTGAGCAACCAGGCTGACATGCTGCTCGGTCACGGCGGCGGCACAGTCACCGGTTCGGCTTCCGCTCACTACAACATGACCATCGATTCCTGCGTGACCTGCCACCTGGGCGCTTCTGATAACCACAACTTTGTAGCGGATGTTTCCACCTGCGTGGTCTGCCATGATGGCGCAGAGAACAGCGATATCAATGGCGCTGTTTCCGAGAGGTAGGTGAAGTTCGATGCCCTGACGGCTGCATTGACGGAAGCCGGCCTGCTTGATGATGCTGGCAGCCCTATCAAGGGGACCTATGATGAAGCAAAGGCCCGGCCGCTGTGAGTCTACGGTTTCATCCTGGAGGACGACAGCATGGGTATCCACAATCCCACCTACACCAACGCCCTGCTCGATGCAGCCCTGGCTGCAATGGGTGAGTAGTTCTTCACCTATGAGTAAGAGTAAGCATCACGGTAGTTTGTATCGGATGACCAGGGACGCCTCGTGAGGATATGGGTCACGCGACCTTTACCCATCAAAAGGCTTCCCAATTTATTGAACATGTAGGGCAATACACGAAAGTGCAAGTCCTGATCAGCGCCCATATAGGTGCGTTTATCGATAGGTACTCTTCGAGGAGCAATCGATGCTAAATAATAAAATCTGGCGATGTCTAATCTTCACACTGGGATTGGGCCTGGCTGCCTTCGGTTTGTCTGTTAGGATTGACCCGGCGGAAGCCGCCCAGGGTCCGGCAACCAGCCCCGCGGTGGATAATTCCACCTGCCTGTATTGCCATGGGCGGTCAGACTTGTCCATGACCATGCCGAGTGGCGAGATCGTAGCCTTGACCATCGACTCCAGCCACTTCGGGGATTCGGTCCACGGTGAACTGGCCTGCACCAATTGTCATACCGAGATCAGTGGTTATCCACATCCCGAGTTCGACCAGCAGTCGACCAGGGATGTATCCATGAAATGGTACACCTCCTGCCGGCAATGCCATTCAGAGCAGTATGACGCCACGCTCGATTCCGTGCACCAGGTGGCGCTGGCAGGCGGCAACACCAACGCCGCCATCTGCACCGATTGTCATAATCCTCATACCCAGGCCGCCATCACCGACGAGAGTGGTTCACTCCTGCCGGAGGCGCGCCTGGCTATCCCGGCGACCTGCGCCCAATGCCACAGCGCCATCTACGAGCAATACCAGGCCAGCGTCCACGGCGCCGGGCTGACCGGGGAGGGAAATCCCGATGTCCCGACCTGCATCGACTGTCATGGCGTCCATTCCATCGAGGATCCAACCACAACCGCCTTCCGGCTG
>VGNO01000071.1 GCA_016865985.1 Chloroflexota bacterium
CCCAGGCGGTAGGCCAGGCGGTTGACGAGGACGAACTGGCCGTCGTCGAGGGTCGGGCGCATCGAGTAGCCGTCCACCCGCACACGCGCCGAGACGGCATTGATCGCCAGGAACAACACAACAGATAGAAAGAGGGTTTCCAATACATCCCGCAACAGGCTGCCCCAATTGTCCTGCCTCTGCCCGGCCTCTGCTTCCGGCAACGGCTGCGGGTCATTCGAATACTCGGTCAAACCAAACCTCCGCAATAATGAAACATATGCCGAAATTATACTGCTACTTGATTAAAACCGGGCTGACGTGGGATGCCCCCTTGGTCAAACCTGTCCCCAGGCATACCAGGTCGGCACGTGTAGCGCCCGTTTCCCGGACTGCCAGGCTTGTTCATCCAATTCGCGCATTTTTTGGAGATCATCCGCCGGGACGCTCCCCGCCAGGTCGGCTGACAGCACCGCCCACTCCAGTTCCCGTTCCCTGGGCGTCAACTGACGCTGGCCGGCCTGCCGCAGGGGTCCGCTTTCTACCAGCCGGATTCCGGCCTGATGGAACAGGCCCGCCAGGCGCGGGCCGATATCGGGATCAGCGCCTTGGCGGCGCAGGGAGGCGGCCTGCCAGCGACCGAGTTCGGCCAGTGAATGCGGTTCGTCCACCCGCTGCGAGTAATCCGGTTCGGCCATCGCCAGCACACAGCCACCGGGCCGGGTGACGCGTTTCATCTCTCGCAGGGCTCGCTGGGGATCGGGCAGCCAGAGGAGCAGGAAGTGGCTAACCACGGCGTCGAAGGCGGCCGGCCGGTATGGCAGGCTCAAGGTGTCTCCGCAAACCAGGGCGGCAGCCGGAGAGTGGCGCTGTGCCAGCGTCAGCCGCGCCGGGTCCAGATCCAACCCATGCAGGTCACTTGCATCCAGGTCCATCAAAACCGCCCCGGTGCCGCAGCCGGCCTCCAGTACCCGACCAGCCCCGCCGAGGGCGGCATGCGCCAGGTAGTCCCGCAGCGGTTTCGTCCAGGCAGCCTGCTGGAGGAAGCGGCTGTGCCAGTCCAGCCTCTTATCCATGCCGCTCCGGTTCGGTCCAATCCCGGATGAAACGCGCCTGGGCGTCGGTCTCCGGGGAGCGCGGGTAGATCCCACTCTTGGGGACCGACCGCCACCAGTCGGCCAATTGTTGCAAGGCCTGATCGCCGATCAGACCGCGCCGCACCAGGAAACAACCGACCGTCGTACCGGTGCGCCCAATGCCGCCCCAACAATGGAGGTAGACTCTGCGCCCGGCAGACAATGCGCCTTCGATCGCATCCAGGCTGGTTGCCATCTGTAAGGGCTCAGGCAGTCCGAAATCGCCGATCGGGAATCGCCGGTAATCCGGTTGGATGCGGTACTGCCCGGCCACACTCCGCAGGATGGATTCGTACGGTTCGAGTTCACCCGGGCGGGTCAGGTCGAAGAAAGTGTCGAAGCCTTGTTGCAGAAAGGCTTCCAGCCGCCGGCGGGACTCCCCAGGCAGGGAGTGGCCGGGATACTCACCCGCCAGGAAATGCCCGGGGATGACCCAATAGGATTCAGGAATTGGGCGGACAGCCAGATTCATGTTCTACCGGCGGTGACGCCCATTTCGACCAGGATGGATGCCGCATCCCGCACCAGGCAGGGGCAGAGGGTTTTGAAAACACCCCGTTCGCGCGCCGCCTGGCGTTCCGCCGGCTCGGCCATATTACAGCCGATCAAGACATTGCATTCGGTCGCCTGATGCAGTCGCTCGAAACGGTGGATGAACTGCCGGCCCATATCGTACAGCCGGTCCTTGGCCTGTGCGTCGGCTTGCGGGTCGGCGAAGCGCAGGCCGATCACCATCAACTCCCCGCTGACCGCGCCGCAAGTCTTCCCCTGGCGGGCGATGCCGCCGCCGAATGGCGCTGCAATGCGCAGGGCGGTCTCCTGCGGCAATCCAAGCGCCGGGGCGAAGGCCGCCAACACCGCCTGTGAACAGGCATAACCCTGCCCGAAGAGCAGTTCGACTTTCTGGATGACATCATTCATGGATTATTCTCCGGTGATCGTAACAGCCCACGGGGCGATGGGGCGTTGGGCGGGATTCAATACTACCTGCATGCCGGAAATTACGGCGTGTCCGGCCAAAGTTCGGGCGTGAAGACCATTTGCAACAGTTCGGTCCGCTCGGAGACTGTCATCGGGCGTGGCCGGGCATAGTCCTCCAGCATGGCGGTCAGTAATTCCACGCCGATGTAACGACCGTCGTAGAAGACATGCCGGTCGATGAATTCACGGCGGGTGGCGATGTCGTCCATCTGGTCGAAGAACAGGTTGCCCAGTCCATAGTGGACGAAAGCGCCGTCCTCGAATGCCATCCCCTGCGGTACATGCGACTGGCTGCCGCTGACGATGACCGCCCCGGCTTGCGCCATCAAGCGATAGTCCGCCACCTGGTCGGCGAGCGGGGCAGTGGTGTAATACTCGTTGTATTGGAAGGTCGCCACTGGGAGATAACCTTCCCGGCGTAAACGTGCAACCTCGGCCTGCATCCAATCCCAGTTGCAAGGCGCTGCCCCTGGCCGTGTTCCGGTCGCCCAGGCAAAACCCGGCCCGGCTGCATTACAGCCGATGAACGCCAGCCGGTTGCCGTTGTGTTCGATGGAGACAGCCTGGCTGGCGTCCTCCAGGTCGGCCCCGCCGCCGTAATACGTCCAACCGCGTTGGCGGTAGAGTTCCAGCGTGTACAGGGTGGCTTCAGAGCCCCAGTCCTGGAAGTGGTTGCCTGTCAGTTCGACGATATCCGTTCCGATGTCTTCCAGCAATGCAATATAGGCCGGGTCGCTGCAAAAGACCAGTTGCTGGTAATTCGGGTCGGGGAAAGGGCAATCCTCGGCGAAAGGCGCTTCGTTGCTGATGTGGGTCAGGTCGGCTTCCAGCAGCCACTGACGGATGTCGCGACCTGGGGTGGCAATCCCCTGTCGTTCCATGAAATATGCCGTCGCCCGCACCAGGGCTGTCACGCCGGTCATGACCAGGATGGTGATTTTCTGCGGGTCGCGGTTGGAGGGGGGGAGGGCAGGCGCTCCGGCCAGGTCGGTCTCCATGGTGAAATCGACAACCAATGGATAGGATGCCGGGTCGAAATCACGGCGCAGCGGGGATTGGCCGTCCACAGCCAGTGTCTTCCAGCGCGGTTCCAGCGCTTCGAATGGGATGATGCCCCATGCTCCCGGCTGGGACCAGGCCTGGGCGAGCAGTTCGTCCGACCCCGCCAGTTGCGTTGCGCCCGGGGCCGGTGCGCCCCAGGCGGCTGTCAGCGCTGCGAGTGTCGACTCCTCCATCCATAACGGCTGGCCGGCGAAAGCCCCTCCGCCGCCGCCCTGCCAGGCAGCGAGCAGGTCAACCGAGGAGACCTCGTCCATTACTGTCGGGAAGGGGGCCACCAGGGCATAGACCCAGGCAGTGGAAACCGACCCGCTGGCAGGCGGCACTGCAGTCACATCCAGCCGCAGGGAGGCTTGCGCAGCATCGTCGGTCAACGGGTAGCCCCAAGCAAGGGATTGCTGCCGCAGGGACTCCGGGACCGCTGGCGCGAGCCAGAGCGCCGGCAACGGTTCCGGCGTCGGCGATGGCGGTAATGCAATCATCGTGGGGGTTCCCTGCAAGTAGGATGCGCCGGTAGCAGCCTGCACGCGGGTGGCTGGGGCAGCCGGCGCGCCCGACTCGCCCCACAGGGAAGTCGGCGGGATACAGGACGATAACAGGCTGCTGACCAGCAGCAGGCAGCAGGCTTTGGTTCTCAATTTAGAGGCTGTCCGGCGGGAGGACAGGGTCATCGGCGGGCAGTTGTTCCGTATTCTGGTCCGCATCCGGTTCCGGGACCGGGATATTCTCCCCTTCCGGCTCCAACTGCAAGTTCCGCAGCGCTTCATCCATCGTCATCCCCTCCCGCCGCACACCGGGGACCGGCGCGCCGCAGAACGGGCACAGGTTCCAGGGCAGTTCCATCAATTGCCCGCATTGGTGGCAGGGTTTGCGCAACTTGGTCTGGCAGTGGGGACAGACCTGCCAGGTCTCGCGGACACGTCGTTCGCAGCCCGGACAGACAAACTGGTCTTCGATGGCCTGGAGCAGGGCTTCCTCTTCGAGAGTGCGCTGGTACTCCTCTTCGAGAGTGCGCGCCGGTCGCAGGATCAGGTAGACCAGGATACCCGGCAGGCTGAGAAGCGCCACCAGCACCGCCGCCAGGATGTGCACCAGAGGATCACGGGCGCGGCTCCTGATATCCCGGTAGGTCCAGATGACCAGCGCCACCCAAAGCGCGGCCAGGAATGCCCCGGCGAAACCGGTCAATACCAGCATCAGGTTGCGGAGGAAGACAGGATCGAAGGACATGTTTTTTTCCTGTGCAGTCGAGGATGGATAAATCTTATCACAGGTTGCGCTTCATGGTTCGAGGTCGAACTCTTCGATGTTCCATAACAAACTGGCTTGCGAAGGATCCGAATCCAGTCCTGTGACCTGAGGCCGGGCGGCCGCCACCTGGAGGCGCATGAAGAGCGGCAGGGCGGGCAATTCCTGTGCGAAGAGCAACAAAGCCGCCTGCCGGGCCTGAACGAAGCCCGTCGATCCCGGCAGTGCAGACATGGCCGCCAGGCAGGCTTCATCGTAGCCCGGACTGGCAAACCCGCCCAAGTTGGCGCCGTCCCATGCATTGGCTGCGGACGGGATGGCAAGTGAATAACCTGCTACACAGCCATCCGCCCCACTGTCCCGGCTGGCGACGAGCGCCAGGTCGAAATGACGCCCAGCAAGTTCAGCCTGGGGCGTCTCCGCCAGCAGTTCGCGGGCCGCGACAGTGCGGAAGACGGTATCCATCCCGCAGGCCAGCAGGTCCGAGCGGATGAGGGCTGCCGCCTCCTGCCGCAGCCTGAGTTCGGTGGTGACGAAATTGAGGCGCAGCGGCAGGTTCTCGGTCACCCCGGCGATGCCATGCGCCTCGCGCACCCCGTCGCCATCGGCGTCCTGCCAGCCGGCTTCCTCGAGCAGGTCCGAGGCAGCCAGCGGGTCGTATGGGTAGAACGGCAACTGGATGTCGAACAACAACGGGTGGCCGGGAGGGAGATAGGTCTCCATCGGCTGCGCCAGGTCGCCGTAAAGGGATCGCGCCAGCGCCGTCCGGTCGATGCAATAGGCGATGGCTCGCCGCACCCGCACATCCCCGAAGAAGTCGGGGCGGGTGTAGGCCTGGTCCGGTTGTATGCCGAGGAACAGTTGTTCCCAGGTGACCGGCATGGAGACCGGGGCGGCAACCAGGCGCAGGACGCCAGAATCGTGCAGCGCCAGGTATTCGTCCAGCGCCTCGGGTGGGATGGCGTCCGGGAGCAGGATGTCGCACCCGATATTGGTCGGGAGGCTGGTCCGCACATCCATCCCTGCCGCTTCGATGAAGGTAAATACCAGCCGGTCGAAGACCGGCAATCCTTCCCCGGCGCGGAAGTAAAGGGGGTTGCGTTCCAGGATGATCCTTTCACCGGACACCCACTCCACCAGGGAATATGCGCCCCAGCCAAGCGGCAGGCGTCCAGCATCGGTCGAGCCTGCCAATTCGACGGCAGTGTAGCCAGACAGGAGGTGCCCAGGTAATGGGGTGAAGAACAAGGCGGCATGATCTTCAGCCAGGTAACCCGGCAGCCCCTGCCATAGCAGGGTGGCTGCATCCAGGGCTTCGTAGGAGGCGGTATTCTGGAGGGAATCCGGGTTGCGGCTCGCCAGCCCCTCCGTTCCGTACGGGGTTGCTGGCTGCGAGGCGACCCGGTAACTGAAGACGGAGTCGGCGGAGGTCAACGGCGCGCCATCGGCCCAGGTTAACCCGTCCAACAGGTGGAAGATGGCCGACATGCGGTCCATCGACAGGCTCCCGCCGCTGTAGACCAGTTCGCACTGGGCGGTGCGGCATCCGGCCGGTCGGACCGTGAGTCCGTCCGCCAACTGGCGGCGTTCCCCATCTGAGGCTGTCACCCAGTCCCCGGCTTGCACCTCCACCGCATCGATCCAGGCCTCCCCATCCTCCAGCGACGGCAGTTTTTCGAGGATGACCGGCTGGTACCCATAGGAACGCAGGTCGACCGGGCCGTCATAAATAGCCTCCAGGATGGCCGTCTTTATCGCAGATGGCTGGCTATAGAGATAGAGCGTTTCCGGTTCGCTGGCGGTGCAAATAGTAAGTGTGGCTGGAGGCTTGGGGGTGGGAATCGGTGACGGGGCGACAGGCAGGGCGGTGGTAGCGGTCGGGCTGGCGCCGTCCGGGACGGGTCCACAGCCGGTCAGGCAAAGAACTGTTACGAGGATCAGATCGGTGGGAAGTCGGATTCGGAGACGGGACATATACTACCGCTGGGTGGATTATACCCTCGGCAAAGAGAATGCCAGGCTCCGGTGGGGAACCTGGCATCGACAGGATAGAGAAGGCCGGGTCAATCCTTGGCGCTGTAACCGGGTCCGCCCTGGAAATAGGCGGCATTGGCCTGGATGTCGGGAGTCAGGTCGACCGTCTCGCCGGCAGCCAGCGGACGGGTGGTATGGAGCGAAACCAACTGGCCGTGGTGGTTCCTGCCTTCGTAGTGACCGGTCAACCCCACCTGGTTCAGCAATTCACCGCCGCGCGCCGTGTAAGCGGAAGGTACTTCGTCGGCTGGGAAGATGGCCGCGAATGGGCATTCCGGAATGCAAGCGCCGCAGTCGATGCAAGTATCGGGGTCGATGTAAAAAAGCGGGTATTGTTCCTGCGGCTTTCCGGGTACGATACATTCCACCGGGCAGACATCCACGCAACCGCTGTCGCGCAGGCACAGGCTGGTAATGACATGGGTCATGGTTCCTCCTTTTGGGAATCGGGTTCTGGCCTTGCGGTTCCGATTCTACCGCATTTTCAGAGAGTTCTTGTCCGGAATATCCCATTGAAGCAGTTACTGCTTCTTGTATAAATATCTGAACTGGAACTAACAAGAATCAGGCAACTAGTGAAGTTTTGGTTCGTTTATTTTCGCAGTACCCTGTAGGTTAAAGCGCGCACCGGCCAGCGCAGACCAGCGAAGGACAAGACGCCTGCGAGACCTAGCGCGCCTCCACCACAACCGCTTCCAGAGAATACAGTTCACCATTCGCCATGCTGTATTCTGAAAATTCGACCCGCAGCAGGCCAAAGGACTGAGCGCTGGCAAGGTCGAGCGTCAGCGTGAATAACCCAGGCAAGCCCGGTTCGGGCGAATCGGTCATCACCGTCCCGCTCTCAATGACCCGGTTGCTTGAGTCATATACCGCGTACAGTAATGTATTCTCGAACGGACCGATGCTGGCGCTGCCGTGGACCGTGAATGGGTATGAAACCTGGGCCATGTCCAGGGGTGAGAGGATGTCCAGCGAGCGGGAACGGCCGTCTGAGGCGCTGGTGACATAACGTGTCATCACCAGGCTCTGGGCGATCAGGCGGTACCCCTGGCTGGTGACGGCAGTCGGGCAGCACATCGGGTCGCCTGGGCCATGGAGCGTGACCTCGGCTAGGATCTCACCCGCCTCGATCGTTACCGGGCCTACCAGGGGCCGGTCGTCGATGAAGACCGACGCAATATGGGACGGGCTTCCATTGGAATCGAGCACAGCCGCCAGCGAGACGAAGATACCCGTCCCGCCGTAATTTTCGCCCAACAAGAGCGCCGCGTCCAGGTCTCCATCTGAATCCAGGTCGCCATAGGCGACCGGTTCATCGATCAGCCAGTAACGGGCGAAGCCGGGATCTTCCGGATCATCACCTGTCTGGTACGCCCCGCCGGTGAAAGAGAAGGTCTGGCTCAATCCGTCGATGCCTGTGAACGTATAGGACGCCTGGCGCAGTACTTCCAGTGTCAGGGAGGATGTCTGGGAAGGCTGGGGCGAGGCCGCCGGGACGGGCACAGCAGCGCAGGCTGTCAGGAGCAGTCCCATGAACAGGCCGGTTGGAGCCAGGGAGGCTGTGCGGGTCATGGGATGAGCGCGGTCCAGGTCGCGCCTGAATCGTGAGTCACATGGAACGCTGCATGACCTGCGGCGTCCATCGTCAGGGCGAAACCGGCGGCTGCATCCACGAACTGCATGTCCCGCAGGTCCTCGCCAAAGGCCGTATCCGGCGTGACCTCGTACCAGAGCACGCCATCGGGAGTGTAGTCGATCCTGCCATTGTCCCGCATACAGAAGAATACCGGGCCTGGCAGGACGGTGAAGTGGCGCGCACGCGGGATCATCCCGGCTATCTGGGTCCAGGTCTGGCCGCCGTCGTTGGTGCGGTATATGTAATTCTCCAGGAATTCACCGCTCAGGGAGACAACGATGTAGCCGTCCAGGTCGCTGGTGAATTCGACCTCTTCCACACCGCTGAAATACCCGGCCCGACCTTCGGGCCAGGGCAGGCTGCGCGGGAACCAGGTAACACCCGCATCCTGCGTCTGGTAGAGATAGAAGGTGTCGGTCATCGGGATGCTACCGCCGATAAAACCTTCGGAGGAGTGGCGGAAACCAATGGCGGTTTTCTGGCCGCTCAATGGCAGGGTATCGGATGACCCGGGAATGGATGGATCGTTCGTGAATACCAGTGTCCAACCCGCCCCGCCATTGGTGGTGCTGTAGAGGGCGACCGCCTCCGAGCCCGCACCGGCTCCCAACGAGACGAGGGCGATACCGGTTTGCTGGTCGAAGAATTGCATCTCCGCCCCGCCGAATGGCGCCGGGTAACCGGTCCAGGCGTGGCCGCCGTCCGAAGTGACATAAAGCGTCCCGGTGGCGAAATCCGGCGTTGGGAGTAACACCCAGGCCTGGAGCGCATCATGGAAATAGGCCGAGACCGTCTCCCCGGCAATGGTCGCGCCGGGCGGGGTGGCGATACCCCAGGTCAACCCGCCATCGGCAGTACGGACAACGGCATTGGAAGCCACCGCCCAACCGGCAGCCGCATCCAACATCGTGAACGCGACGATCTGGGGCAATGCTGCCGGAACTAAAGCGGGTGTGGGCGGCAGGGTGACCGTCGGGAGGACCGGTGTCTCCTGGGCTGGAACTGGCAGGCCGGGCAGGTTGCACGCAGCCAGGGACAACAGCAGGGCGACCGTCGCAAGGTAGTTCTTCCTGGACATGATGTTCTCCTTTCCACCGGTAATACTTTTACCAAGGGTACCGGGATATTATATGCCAAGCCGCCGTCAGGGACGGCGGCTTAACGGATGGTTTTCAGGAAGGTCGTAAGCGCTATTTGAGCGTGATTTCGACCGAGACCATCGCCAGGTACGATCCGTCGGTAAGATGGATATCCGAGACCTCGATCCGCAGCGGCCCTGCTGTGAGACCCAACCCGGCCAGGTCGATGGAAAAGTCGAAGGTACCGCCCCCGCCCTCGTCCGAGACTGTCACCGGCGCCGAACCGATGAAGACCTGTTCTTCAGCAGCATCGAGCACACGGACCACCAGCAGGTTCCCGGCCGGGAGGATGCTCACGCTTCCCCTGAGTGGGAAGGTCGCTGCAACTTCGTCATCCGGGGCGGGTGAGTCGATCGTGATGACGCGCTTTCCACCTGTCTCCGTCTCGGAAGTCAATTGGGTCAGCGCCAGTCCATGCGGTCCCAGGCGATAGGTGCGGGTCTGCGCCAGCGAAGGACAGCAGGCTTCATCCTCCGGCCCATGGACCACCGCCTGTAGATGGATCTCACCATTTTGGATGGAAAGGGCATAGATCACCGGGCTGTTATCGATGAAGGCCGAGGAGACATGGTTCGGCCGGCCGGCTTCGTCGAGGACGGCTGCCAGCGATAGGTAGACGCCGGTCCCGCCATAGGATTCGATCAACAGGACGATGGCGTCATCCACGCCATCCCGGTTCAAATCACCGAAGAAGAACTGGTCGCCGACGCTGATGGAGACATAATCCTCCGCCAGCGGGTCGGAGCCGTACTGGTATCTTCCATCCACCAGGCGCACGAGATATGGCTGGTCGTCCTCTACGATGATGTATTCCGCATTCCTGAGGGACTCTTCCGACAGGCCGGCGGAAGGCAGCGGAGCTGCATCGGGAGGGGTATCGGCGATGGCAGGATCAGCGTCCGGGACGGAGGCCGGGTTGCAGGCGGCCAGCGCTAAGGCCAGCGCCAGGAGTACAGGCAGATAGTATTTCATTTTCTAGATACCTTTATGGGAGCAGCAACGACCATGTGGCGCCGCCGTCCGTCGTTTTGTAGAGCGAGGTCTGGGCGCCATCCGGAGAGGCCAGCGCCCAACCGGTGCTCTCATCCACAAATTGCATTCCGACCAGCATGGCGGATATATCCAGGTTCGTCTGGATCGTCTGCCAGGTCTGCCCGCTGTCATGCGTGATGTAGAGTTGCTCCGCGCCGGTCCAAAGGAAGATGGTCTCGAAGGAGATTGGCGAGTAGAGGCCGAGACTGATGATGCGCTCGCCCGGGATCCAGGTCTGGCCGCCGTCGGTTGTGTGGTAGAAGATGCGGGCATAGGAGGAACCGTAGAGGTCCACCGGCAGGATGCCTTCGGTGGCGGAGAAGAAAATTGGAGCGTTTACGCCAGTATAGAAATCATGGTAGGCATCGGGTAAATCCAGGTCCTGGTACTCCCATGTCTGCCCGCCATCGTCCGAAGCGTAGAAGTAGGTATAGCCCAGCATCGGTATGTTCCCCCCGATCCAGGCATGCGAGGCGTCAGAATAACTCATGCCATATTTCTGGCCGTTGAATGGCAGGTCCTGTTCGATACCGCCCTGGTGGGCGAAGACAACGCTCCAGGTCGCGCCGCCGTCGGTCGTCTTCAGTAAAGCCACTGCCTGGGAACCGGCTGCCGCACCCAGGTCCGACATGGCAAAGCCCTGCTTGGTGTCCAGGAATTGGATCAAGGCCGTCCCCAGGGGGGCGCTGAACGATTCCCAAGTCAGGCCTCCATCGAAGGTGCGGTATAACACGCTCTCTTTCTCCTGGCTCGGATCGACACTCAGCATCCAGAAGGTCTGTTCATCCAGAACATAAAATGGGGCGAAATCCACTACATCAAGGTCTCCCGGAGTAACAATAAACCAATTTGCCCCGCCATCGAAGGTGCGGAGCACCTGCGTGGCTGTCAGCCCCCAGCCGGCATGGGGACTGGTCATGTAGAACAAAAGCAGGTCCGGCATCTCCACCGGCGGCAGGTCCGGAATCCCCGCCTGGGGGGTGGAAAGCGGGGTATCGCTGCCGGTCGCCGTGCAGCCGGCCAGCAGGAGAACCACCAAACCAAAAACAAGCCATTTAACATTCATGCAGGTATTTCTCCTTCGAAGTATTTGATCGCCGTCCGGCAACGCCAGGCGGCAGGAATGGTCGATTCCAGGAACCAGGGGAACACAGGATAAACAGGTTGGCTGTTGTTGTCAACCCTGAGTCTGAAGGCTGGAGAGTGGGACTAGCCTGTCCACTGCACAAGGGTCGCCTCGCCCTGCCCAACTCCCACGCATAGTGCAGCCAGGCCATAAAAGGGCCGTTTCTCGCCCGGGGCCCGACGTTCCATCTCGTGCAGCAGGGTTGTTAGGATGCGCGCCCCGGAGCAACCCAGCGGATGTCCGAGGGCGATTGCCCCGCCGTTGACATTGACAATCTCCGGGTCGAGACCGAGATCCTCCATGACCGCCAGCGACTGTACGGCAAAGGCTTCGTTGATCTCGACCAGACGGATATCCCCGACCTGTAACCGGGCGCGCGCCAGGGCTTTCCTCACAGCCGGGACTGGACCGTAGCCCATGGTGCGCGGCAGGACGCCGGCTGCCGCGGATGTGACGATGCGCGCCACTGGCTTCAAGTTCAGATGCGCGGCTTTCTCCTCGCTCATCAACAACAGGGCGGCCGCGCCGTCGTTGAGGCCGGATGAATTGCCGGCAGTGACCGTCCCTCCTTCCTTCCGGAAAGCCGGGCGCAGTTTCGCCAGGGATTCGAGGGTCGTATCCCGGCGCGGGCGCTCGTCGGTGGCAACCAGCAGTGGGTCGCCTTTTTTCTGCGGTACCGGCGCCGGGACGATCTCGGAAGCGAATGCCCCCGAGTCGATGGCGGCGATCGCCCGCTGGTGGGATCGCAGGGCGAAAGCATCCTGTTTCTGGCGGGTGATGTGCGGTTTCTCGGCAGCAATGTTCTCGGCCGTCTCGCCCATGGATTCTGTTCCGTAGATCTCCTGCATCTTCGGGTTCGGGTAGCGCCAGCCGAGCGCAGTATCATAGGCTGTCAGGTTGCCAAAGGGATAACCCGCTTCGGCCTTGGGCAGGGAGTAAGGGGCGCGGCTCATGGACTCGACCCCGCCGGCGATGAAT
>VGNO01000072.1 GCA_016865985.1 Chloroflexota bacterium
TTCTCTACCGTACATGGGTGAGTAAAAAGATCAGTCATAGGGTATAACCTCAGGTTGCTGAAACCAAAGAGGAGAAGCCGAATGACTGATCGCTACGAAGTATACACAAAAGTACTGAAGATGCTGAAGCAAATGACGAAGACGTATCACGAAGGACATATGGTGACCTTGGCGATGATGATTGCAGGGATGGTTCTGGGGCGCAATGCACAATTATCTGCCTTGAGCGCTGAGATTCCAGGGAAGGCCAAAGACAAGAGCAACGAAATGCGGTTGCGGCGCTGGGTGAAAGATGATCGCGTGGAGACAGATGTGGTGTACATGCCATTTGCGCGTCAAATCCTGGAGGCATTGGCTTCATGGCCGTTGCTCCTGGTTATGGATGGCAGCCAGGCAGGGCGGGGTTGTATGGCGCTCATGGTGGGTGTCTTGTACAAGAAACGGGCATTACCCATTGCCTGGGTGACATACAAAGGGAAGAAGGGTCATACGACAGCGGAAAGGCATATTCATGCCTTGGAGAAAGCGCTTCCACTCCTTCCAGCCGGATGCGAAGTGATTTTGTTGGGAGATGCGGAGTACGATACCTCCGAAATGATCGTTTGGGTACAGGAAAACACTTCCTGGCGATTCTCTACCGGACAAACAGCGGATAAGCATGTGAAAAGTTTGTAAAAGAGACAGGCAAAGGCAAGTTGTGATCGAGCAAATGATCAATGACACGCAAGCCGAGTTGAAAAAGGCTTAGATCACAGCGATCCGTCCGATGTATCACGGTATGGAGTTTTTGCTGAATTGTCCAAACGCCGAGATAGACGAGCCATAGATACGCCAGGCAAGCGGCGAGCATCAATTTCGCCAGGCGAGCGGGATTGGATAGATGACTTTTGTGCAAGTGAAAGCCTCTGCCTTTTTGGTCTGAGAAGAAGGTTTCGATCTTGAAGCGTTTTTGATACCAATAGCAGGCTTCTTCAGCCAGTTCGAAATTGGAGATCAGATAGACGGGTCCCTTGTATCCCTTACGCCACCAGGCGATTGCCAGTACTGGGCCGAAGCGTTGCCGTGTAAAAAGGACATCGGGCAGGCTCAAACACATATCCGGCTGCAAGGGCAAATCCTGAAACGAGAACTCTTCGCCATCGAAGAGAATGATGTTGTTGGAGGTTCGGCAAGCATATTTCCAGCCAAAATCGGTCAGTTCGGCCTGTAATTCGGCGCCATCAAACTCGCCATCACCCAAAAAGACCACATCTGCCTCGGGCGGGAGGAGTTCCTGGATGGCTGACAGGAGTTTGATGTGCCTCTCCTGTGAAAAATGCCCTTTCTTGGCCGAGATCACTAACCAGGCAATCGGGAGGGCGCGGCCACGATAGATGACGCTCAGCATAAGAGCCAGACATCCTCGCCCGACTTCACTGCTATCCATTACCAGTACCAGTGTCCGTTCGACCAGATTGGATAAGAGCAGACCTGCAAATGGCATAACGTGTACTTCTTGCTCTGCATCGGTTTCATTGACAAAACGCGATATTCGTTTGACCCGGCTTTCGGGTTTGGTCCGATCTGGCGCTTTACTCGCTATTTGCGGATAATTCGTTCGGCGGCTGCCAACAATCCCGCTGACGAGACCAGCCAAAATGTTCAACTGCTTTGCGTTGTATCCTTTTGGCTCATTCGATAACATTTGCGAAAGTGATGCTCTTATGCTACGATAGCGCTGGTGGTTGTCGCTCATGGTTCGCTCCTCGCTCCGTGGTGGGAGCTTAAGCTTACCAGACCTCAACCACTACTTTTGTCCGGTAGAGAATGGTCAAGATCTGATTGTTTATCGCACAAGCGACAATAGTACTATTACCATAATCTTTACGAGAGATGTCTGTAGATAGATAAGCAAAGTGCTGAAGGCCACGTTGATCAGGAGAAGAAAAAGGCACCCTTGCTGGCGCGAGGTCTCCCACCCCGCACCAATGAGGCTACCAGCAGACCCTTGCCGAACGAGAGAGATATGAAAGGTTACGAATTGAGGTTGCTCATAATAAAAAATCAGGAGCGGAGATGATGAAAAAACCCACCATTTTGCGAATTCTGGAATTGAGCCTTTTTGTAATAGCAATATCAGGTTGCCTTCTTGCAACTGAACAGCCCGGATTTCAGGATATTCCCGAAGATGCTCCAATGAATGAATTTATTCTAGGCTGTTGGGCATCAATCTACGCGTATGACTTTGAAGGTCAAGAAAGTGTCTATAAGTTTGAGCTAAGAGTTATTGATGAGGACACACTCGACTTTGTTTGGTTAAATTCTAAAGGTTTTTTTGCGGGCAACTCAATATCTGAGTATTGGTTTATTGATGCCAACGAAATTTTCATTGACGACAAAAGGAATTTCGGCGAAGAATTTTGGCTATTGGAAAGAGATGGCCAAGATCTGATAGTTTATCGCACAATGGACAACAGAACTGATACTATAATCTTTGCAAGAGAAGCCTGTAGATAGGCAAAGTACTAACGACCACGTTGATCAGGATAAGAAAATGGCACCCTTGCTGGGGCGAAGTCTCCCAGCCTTTTCTGGTGACGATGCTCCGCGTCGTCACCCCGTCCCGATCTGTGCGGCGGGATTAACACACCCTCCCGCAGGTTCCAAACCTGCGGGAGGGTGGCTCGATCACCCCAGCAATACCTCCAAATACCCATCCACCATCTGTTCCAGCCCAAAGGCGGCCTCGGCGCGCGCCCGCGCCCCACTCTGATAGCGCGGCAGGTCGGCCAGCGCCAGCCCGGCGGCCCGCGCCAGGGACGGGATGTCCGGCGGATCGACCTTCCACGAGTCGCCGCCGTAAGGGACGACGCAGCCAGCCTGCGGCGTCACCAGTTCCGCCAGCGAGCCGGTCGCAAAGGCCGCCACCGGCAGTCCGCAGGCCAGGGCCTCGATGACCGAGTTCGGGCACGGGGCGTTGATTTCGGCCGAGAAGAGCAGGTGCGCCGAGCGGTCCAGTCCGGGGATGCGCTCGCGCGGCACGACCCCCACGAATTCGACCGGGACCGGGCTGTGCGCCAGGCATGCATCCTGCTTGCGCGGTTCCACCTTGCCGGCCACCTGCAGTTCCAGCGGACGGCGGTCGGGGCTTTGGATCAGCCCGGCCAGCTGCAGCGCCAGGTCCAGCCCGGTGGTCAGGCTGCCCGCCAGGCTGCCCTCCACCACCAGCAGCCGCCAGCGGTCGGCGGGACGGGTGTGCGGGCCGGCGGGGGTGTAGAGGTCCAGGTCCACGCCGTTGTAGATGACGGCGAACGGGCGGCGCGCCGCCCCGAACCAGTCCTGCCACCAGTCGCGCACGAAATTGGACTGGTAGACGATGTGCGTGGCGAACTGCTGGCGGATGAGCGCCAGGAGCAGGTTGCCGGTCTCGGCGCGCAGGAAATGGCGCAGGCTCCCCCTCCGGCGGCGGTGGATCCAGTTGATGCCGTCCAGCCGTTGGACGACCCGCGCGCCGCGGCGGCGCGCCCGCCACAGGCCGGCCAGGTCGCGCGTCCCCCCGGTGACGAGCGCCGCGTCGTAGGGCGTGTCGCCCAGGTCGCGGCAGATGGCGATGCCGCGCCGTTCGAGGCTGGCGGATAGTTTGGCCTGGAAGGAGACCATGCCTCCCACGCCGTGGACTTTGGGAACGAGGCAGATTCTTGGCATGTTTAACCGCAGAGAGCGCGGAGAACGCAGGGTATTTTATTCTTAAAGAGAATCGGGGAAATCATTGACAATCCTGCGTATACCGTTCTTGAGAAGTTTAACGTTGAAGTTGATTAGCAACCCAACTTTACATCCGGATAATTTTAAATACGAGAGTAATTGCGCTTCATGGACCGGCGTCAGTGCGTCCACTGCTCTTTCTCTCCCATTATCATCCTCTCTGCGCACTCTGCGTGCTCCGCGGTTCAATACTCATCCCGCTTGCCAACCCGCTTCGCCGGGACGCCGGCCCAGACCTCATCCGCCCCGGTCGATTCGAGCAGCACCGCGTTGGCGGCCACGATCGTCCCGCGCCCGATGCGCAGGATGCCTTCCCTGCACAGGATTTTTGCGCCGGAGGCCAGGATGACATCGTCTTCGACCTGCAGCCCCTCGAATTTGGACCGTTCGCTGGGCAGGTGGATGTCGGCGCGGCCGAGGGTCACGCCCGGATAGATCCGCACCCGGTCGCCGATGACGGTCTTCGGATGGATGACCACGCCGAACCCGCCATGCAGGAGCAGGAAATCCCGCCCGATCTTCACCGCGGTCGGGATCTCTGCGCCGAGCAGTTTAAGCAGATAATAGGCCAGTTTGCCAAATAACGGGTTCCGGCGGGCGGAGATGAGGCGGGTATAGAGATCGCGTCGCATGTGAGAGATTATACCGTAGGGTCATCCTCCCGCAGGTTCCCGCCGGCAGGGGAGCGCCTAACACGGTGGGTTATCCTATTTTTTTTTACCGCAGAGTACGCGATGTGCGCAGAGATTTTCCTTTGATTTTCTCCGCGAACTCCGCGCTCTCTGCGGTTAAATGTTTTTAACCCACTTTATTCGCCACTCCCGCCGGCAGGGGGATGTTATACTTTGGCCAGGAGCGACCTGGTTATGAAAAACCACCCACCCGACCGCCGCCAGGAAGAGGAACGCGTCCGGGACGAGAACCGCCTGCCGCCCGGCCAGGCGCTGACGCTCAAGTTCCCGGTGCTGCACTATGGGCCGGCGCCGCCCTTCAACCCGGCCGCCTGGGATTTCCGCATTTGGGGCGAGGTGGAAGAAGAGAAGCGCTGGACATGGGATGAGTTCAACCGGCTGCCGCGCACCCGCATCCAGATGGACCTGCATTGTGTGACCCGCTGGAGCAAGTTCGACACCGCCTGGGAGGGGGTTTCGGTGCGGACCCTGGTCGGGCAGGGCCTGGTGCGGCCAAGACCTGACGCCTGCTTTGTCATGCAGCACGCCGAATATGGATTCACGGTCAACCTGCCGCTGGAGGTGGTCTTGCAGGAAAACTTCCTGCTGGCTACCCATTTCGACGGCCAGCCCATCACCCCCGACCACGGGTATCCGCTGCGGGGCGTCATCGGCGCCATCCCCGGCCAGGAGGGTTTGAAATCGCCCTACCTGTGGAAAGGGGCCAAGTGGTTACGCGGGCTGGAATTCATGAGCCGCGACCGCCCCGGCTTCTGGGAAAAGGCCGGTTACAACAACAGCGCCGATGTCTGGAAGGAGGAACGCTTCGAGTAGGGGGTGGGGAAGCAGGAGCAGTCCCGCCGGGGCATGGGAGCCCCAGCCCCATACAGTAGCGGACAGGTATTAAGGCCGGTAGCCCAATTCCACCCGGATCTCCAGTTGTTCCGCGCCGCGCAGGACGGTCAGCATGACCGTCTCGCCCGGCGCTTTGCTCGTATACAGGTAACTGATCAGGTCGTCGAAGCGCATCACTTCCCGCCCGTCTATGGCGATGATCAGGTCGCCGCCGGCGTAGAGTCCCGCCACGCCGGTGGCAGTGTCGCCGGCGCGGAGGCCGGCCTTGTCCGCCGGTCCGCCCGGCGTGACAGCGGTGACGTAGGCGCCGGTAAAGCGTTCCAACCCGAGCGCCTCCAGGGTCTGGAGCGAGAAATCATCGATCGAGGAAATGCCCAGGTAGGGATAATCGTACTTGCCGCTGGCGATGATGCTCGGCACCACCCGTTTGACGATGTTGACCGAGACCGCGAAGCCGATGCCGGAGTTGACCGGTTCACCCGTCTCGGTATAGGTGGTGGTGTAGATGGATTGGTTGACGCCCACCACTTCCCCGGCCAGGTTAAGCAGCGGGCCGCCGGAGTTGCCGGGGTTCAAGGCGGCATCGGTCTGGATCACGTCTCCGGCCGAGAAATACCCGCCGCTGGGCGCGCCGTAGTCCGAAGGCAGGGCGCGTCCGAGGGCAGAGACGATGCCGGTCGTCATGGTGCTGCTGAAGCCGAACGGGTTGCCGATTGCCAACACCACCTGCCCGACCTTCAACTGGCCGGTATCGCCCAGCGCCAGCGGGTGCAGTTCGTCCGGCGGGGCGTCCACTTTGATGACCGCTAGGTCGGAATGGGGGTCCACCCCGACCAGTGTGGCATAAGCCTTGTAACCGGAAACGAAGTCCACCTCGAATTCGGTGGCGCCTTCGACGACATGGTTGTTGGTCACGATGTAGCCATCGCGGTCATAGACCCAGCCGGAGCCCAACTGGCTGAGCGGGTTGCCGGTACTATTGGCGGTGATTGCCACCACCCCCGGGCTGACCGATTCATAAATAGCAATCAGCACATCCTGCTGGCCTGCCAGGTCCACCTGCGGCAGGGAGACCGCGGCGGATGCGGTCTGGGTGGGGACCGGGGTCGGCGGGGCCAGGGTCGAGAACTCACAGGCTGCCAGCGCCAGGGCAACCATCGCTACCGGTAATACCAGACGCATTTTCATGCTCCACACTCCATGACGGTTATTTCCGGCCGGCCGCCTGCTCCAGCAGCGATTTCTGCCGGGCGGTCAACTGGCGCGGGATTTGCACTTTCAGGCGCACGTAGAGATCGCCTTTCACCTGCGGGTCCTTCAGATGTGGCATACCGCGCCCGCCGATGCGGAAGACCTGCTCCGGCTGGGTGGCCGGCGGGATGGTCAGGATCACCTTTCCGGCCAGGGTCTCGACCGGCGCTTCGCCGCCGAGGATGGCGGTGAACACGTCCACGTTCACCTGGGCGCGCAGGTCGTCGCCGTCGCGCTCGAAGAGCGGGTCGGGCGTCACTTCCAGCACCAGGTACAGGTCCGATGGCTGCCCATCTGGGCCGGGCGGGCCGCCGCCTGGGACGCGCACCTTCGTCCCGCTGCGGGCTCCGGGCGGGAGTTTGACCTCCGCCCGGCGCTGCCGGCCCTGCAGCAGGCGGGTGGCGCCGTTATAGGCCTCCCGCAGGGTGATGGCAACCGGCTGGGTGGCGTGCGCCGGGGTGCGGGCGCGCCGGCCCGGGGTCCCACCCGCCGCGCCCATGCCGCCGAAGATGCTGCGGAAGAAATCCGAGAACATACCGTCGCCGAACAGGTCGTCGAAATCCACCTGCTGGGCGCCCCCCGGCCGGGCCGACCACTGGTCCCAGTTGAAATTACCCGGGGCGCCGTTGCGCTGCCAGCGCGAATAGGAATCGCCCAACTGGTCGTAACGGGCGCGTTTCTGCCTGTCGCCCAGCACCTGGTAGGCTTCATTGATCTCTTTGAAGCGTTCCTCGGCGTGCTTGTTGCCCGGGTTGCGGTCGGGGTGGTATTGCATCGCCAGTTTCCGGTAGGCGCGTTTGATCTCGTCCGTACCGGCTTTGCGTCCGACGCCCAGGATCTTGTAGTAGTCCTTGTAGTCCATTCGGCACCTGTCATCCTATTCTATGCCGGGCAAGGCGGCCTAGTCAAGCGCCGTGCGCCCGGTCTAATGGAATTCTAACTTGGCGGGTGGGGGTTCACCGGACAGGCTTGGTATAATTCGCGCCGCCTATGAAGTACCATATCTGGACCGAAGGTTGTCAGATGAACGTGGCCGATTCCCGCCGGGTGGGGTCGGCGCTCGAACGTCTGGGTTACGCTTCCACCGATGCGGCAGAAGCGGCGGACGTGATCGTCCTCAACACCTGCGTCGTGCGCCAATCGGCGGAGGACAAGGCCTACGGGCGCCTGAACTCGCTGCGCCCGCTCAAGCAGGCGAAGCCAGCGCTGGTGGTCAACCTGATGGGCTGCCTGGTGGGCGTGCGCGGCAACGAGAAATTGCGCCAGCGTTTCCCTTACGTGGATGTCTTTTCTCCCCCCTCCGACCCCGGCCCGCTGGTGGCCTACCTGACCCAGGGCGAGGCGCGCCGCCACGAACAGGATGCCGCCTCGGACCGTTTCGCGTTGATGGACGGGGACCTGCCGCTCCCGGAGCGCGAGCGGCGCCGGCTGGTGGCGGCCCACATCCCGGTCGTCTATGGCTGTTCACACGCCTGCACCTTCTGCATCATCCCCTACCGGCGCGGGGTGGAGCATTCGCGGCCGTTGGGCGCGGTCGTGGCCGAGGCGCGTTCGCTGGCGGCACAGGGCGTAAAGGAAGTCACCCTGCTGGGCCAGATCGTGGACCGTTACGGCCTGGACCTGGCGGATGGCCCGACCCTGGCAGCGCTGCTCGAAACCCTGCACGAGGTGGATGGTCTGGAACGCATCCGCTTCCTGACCTCGCACCCAAATTACTTCGGCGAAGACCTGATGGATGCAGTTGCGGCGCTGCCGCGGGTCATGCCGCATATCGAGGTCCCGATCCAGGCCGGCGATGACGACGTGCTGGCGAACATGAAGCGCGGCTACACCAGCGACGATTACCGCCGCCTGGTTGAAAAGATCCGCCAGCGCGTCCCCGGTTGTTCGATCGCGACCGACATCATCGTCGGCTTCCCCGGCGAGACCGGCGCCCAGTTTATGAAGACCCATGACCTGCTGGCCGACCTGAAACTGGATGTGGCCCACCTGGCGCGTTATTCCACCCGTCCGGGAACGGTGGCCGAGCGGCGCATGACCGACGATGTCCCGGAGGAGGAGAAAATGCGCCGTTTCCGCCTGCTGGAGGACTTGCAGGAGGGGATCGCGGCCGGGATCAATGCCCGTTACCTGGGGCAGGAGGTGGAAGTCTTGTTCGAAGAGAAGGTGAAGGACCGCTGGCGCGGGCGCACGCCCACCAATAAACTGGTCTTCGTGGAAAGCGACCGCGACCTGCGCGGCCGGCTGGAACAGGTGACGGTCACCTGGAGCGGGCCGTGGTCGATGCAGGGCAGGATGCCGGATGCCGCCTAGGGTCGTCCGCCCGATCGCCATTTGTGTCTTCCGCCATGGCGGCCGCATCCTGGCTGGCGAGGGCTTCGACCGAAACAAGGGGGCGCTTTTCTACCGTCCCCTCGGCGGGACGATAGAGTTTGGCGAACGCAGCGAAGATACGGTGCGGCGGGAGTTGCACGAAGAGATCGGCGCGGAAGTGACAGACTTGCGCCTGCTGGCGACGCTCGAGAATATTTTCGAATATGAAGGGCAGCCCGGCCATGAGATCGTTCAGGTGTATGACGGTCGCTTTGTGGACGAATCCCTCTATGAACGGGAGAGCATCCAGGGTTACGAGGTGAATATCGACGAGCCGTTCAAGGCCGTGTGGAAGCGGTTGGAGGATTTCGGTCCCGGAAAACCGCCCCTCTACCCGGACGGCCTGCTCGAATGGCTCTCTGCTTCAGGCGACCATCCGCTGAACCAACCCACGGCAAGCGATGGGATCGAATCGGACTGAAAAACCTCCCGGGAAAACGGGAGGTTTTTTGAAAATGAACATGAATGACCTACGGGAATAAATTATTGACTTCACTGTAGATGTTACCCAGGATGGGGCCGATGAACGACAGGACGGCCGAGACCACTACCGCGACCAGGAATAAGATGATCCCATATTCCACGAGCCCCTGGCCGCGTTCATGCACTTGGGTCAACACATGCCTCACCTCCTTTGCTTGGCAGATGATAGGTTACAGGTCCATTTTAACACTTTTTCCTAAGTTGCATATGTCCGCCAGCGGGCAGCGGGGGCAACCCGGTCTACGGGCGGGACAGACCTCGCGCCCGAGGCGGATGATATTCAAATGGGCGGCGTAATAGGTCTCGGGCGGGAAGATGCTTTCCAGGTACGGGTGGGCCGCCTCGACCGGCATCTTCTCTGGGCGCAGGCCGATCCGCCCGCTGACGCGATAGATGTGCGTATCCACCGGGAAAGCCGGCCGGCCCAGCGAGAATAACAACACGATGGCGGCGGTCTTCGGTCCAACGCCGTGGAAGGACAGCAGCCAGGCGCGGGCCTCCTCCAGCGGGAGGCGTTCCAGGAACGCCATTTCCAGGCTGCCGCGCTCGGCGGTGATGGCGCGCAGCGCCGCCTGGATGCGCGGCCCTTTCTGGTTGGAAAGCCCGGCCGGGCGGATGGCCGCCACTACTTCCCGAGGGTCGGCATCGCGCACCGCCTCCCAGGCCGGGAAACGCCGGCGCAATCCGTCGAATGCCCGGTCGCGGTTGGTATCGTTCGTATTCTGGGAGAGGATGGTCGAGACCAGTTCGTCCAGCGGCGGCAGGGGATTGCGCCAGGTGGGCTGGCCGTAATGTTCCAGCAAGCGGCGGTGCACCTGCAGCGCCAGCCGGGCGGCGTCCATCATGCCGGGCGTTGGAGGGTGAATTTCGGGTAACTCTCCCCCGTCACCAATTTGCGCCAGTTGGTAACCTGCCGGGTTGGTCCGAAACCTGCCAATGCAGCCAGGTCTTTTTCCGAGAGGCAGCCCATTTGCAGCAGCAGGGACAGTCCCACTGCCGGGCGCACCCGGTTGCGGGAAGAGCCGTCGGCCTGGCGGATGGCAATGTCGCCATCGGCCACCTTCAAAACAATCCCGATGCCGGGCGAGTCCGGCCCCAGGCTGCCCGGCATGATCCCCAGCGCCTGGTATCCCTCCGCCCCGGCCTTGGAAAGGATACGCCCCGAACAGACCTCCATCAGGCGCGTGTCGAAGTTCCCGGCCCCGCTCACCATGTCGGGGTGGGCCATCATCGAGGCCGTGATGCGGCGGCAGGCGTTGCTGCGTTCGAACGATAACCCGCGCGGGTCGCACAGGCGGGCGAATCCGAGGGCGGCGTTGTAGAGCGGGGCGGCAAAGTTGGGAGCCGAGCAGCCATCCACGCCGGTCTGTATGGCATCCGGCGCGAGCCCGGTCATTTCAGCAAAAACGGCCAGGATGGCCTTCTGGATCGGGTGTTCTGGGTTGAGGTAATCCCCGATCGGCAGTCCGCGCATCCGGGCGTGGGCCAGCATCCCGGTGTGCTTGCCGGAACAGTTGTTGCGGTTGGGCGTCGGCAGTTCGCCGCGCGCCCTCAGGGATTCCCCGGTCGCCACATGGTAGGACGGGTGGACGCCGCATTGCAGGTCGCTTTCCTGCACGCCGATCTTGGACTGGATGCCCTGGATGACGGCGACATGTTCGTCCGTGCCGTCGTGTGAAGCGCACAGGATGGCGATCTCGCGCGAGGTCAGGTGGAAAGCCTGGTCCCCGCCCAGTTCGATGAAGGGCAGGGCTTGCAGGGGCTTGGCGCTCGAACGCAGGTAGGTGACGACCTGTGGGTTGCCATGCCAGGCCAGCAACCGGCCGGTGGCGTCCACCGCCGCCGCTGCCCCAAAGTGGACCGATTCGACCGTCTCCCCGCGTTTGACTTCGAAGACCGGCTGGTAGTCACCGCTCACGTTGTTACTCATCGTCGGTGTTGGGATTGACGGAATGGTAGTGGCGGACGTAGTAGTGGTGCAGGCCGTGCTGCAGTCGGTGGCTGTATTGCCGTTCGCGGTTGGCGGGTACTTTGAAACCGCCCAGCAGCCCGGCGGCCAGGTTTTGGGCCGCGTCCGGCAGGGCTTTTTTGGCCGCCAGTTTTTCGAGTTTGGCAAGGACATGCTGGAGGAATTCCAGTTGGGCCTTGATATCCTCGACGCTGGCCAGGCCGCCGCGCCCGGCTACCACCTGGTAGCCGCGTAGCGCCGGGCTGAGCAGGGTTTTCAGCCTGTCGATCCAGGCCGGCAGGTTCGCCCCGGCCAGGAAAGGCGGCTGGTGGCGCACGACTGTATCGCCGACGAAAACGACCTTCTGGGAGGGGATGCTTGCCCAACAGGCGCCCGCGCTGACCCCCGGGCGGTGTTCCAGGACGACGGGTGTGTCGTTCCAATGGATCGTCATGCTTTCGCTGAAACTGATTTCCGGCGCCGCCCAGCGGATGTTCCCGAGCCCCTGGATCGTCTCCCAGTCGGCGCCAGTCTCGATATTGCCTGCTTTGAAGGCGGTCGGGCGGCTGCGGAAGATGTTGGCTGTTTTCTCGCTGGCGGCGATCGTGCATTCCATGGCGCGCGATCCCAGGGTGCGGTCGGGGTGGGCATCCAGGTTGACCAGCAGCCGTTCCGGTCCACCGCCCAGGTTCATCAACGTGGCGCGCCAGGCGCGGTTGTCTTCGGGAGCGGGTGGGGCATCGATCTGGATCAAGCCCTGCGGCAGGACAATCGCGCCCAGCGTCACACCCGGATACTGGTCCTCGAAATAGATATTCCCAGCAATGGCTCGCATAGAATTCCTCGCGTTCAATTTTCCCTGGCCGGGGGCAG
>VGNO01000073.1 GCA_016865985.1 Chloroflexota bacterium
GTGCACCGGCTTGCCGCCCAGTGTCTTGTAGAACTTGTCGTATTCCTCCTGCGCCAGCGGGGTAGCCAGGCCGTCGGCGGCGTTGAGGCGTGAGAGCGGGGTGGCGCAGTAAATGCCGGAGTCGGCTCCGTCCACGAAACCCTTCCAACCGACCTTCTTCATGTAGGGGAACTTCAGGTAGGTCCAGGGTTCGACATGTTCAGCGACGTTCTCGGTGTATTCGTGCGGGGCATATTTGACCAGTTCCTTGCCATCCGGCCCGACGACGCGCACCTTACCATCGTAGAAATTGGTCTTGTTATTCTCGTCCACCATGCCCATGTAATAGGTCTTGTGGGTGTAGATATCGCCCAGGATCAGGTCGACATAGGTTTTGTTTCCCAGCACGATATCATTGAAGAGCTTCAGGCTGAACTGGGCAAAACCGATGGCCCATTTGCCCATTTCCAGGATCTCGTCGCGCTGTTCCTTGGTAATACCCTTGGTCAGGCCGCCGGGGATCGAGGTGCAGGGATGGACCTTGCGCCCGCCGATGATCTCTACCACGGTGTGGCCGTACTTCCGCATCTGGATGACTTGTCCGCCAATCTCCAGCCCGACCTTGTGGATGACGCCCAGGATGTTGCGTTCGGCAACCGGGGCGTCCGGTCCCATGACGAAATCGGGACCGGCCAGGGCATAGAAGTGAGTGGTGTGGTCGGTGGCATAGAAGGCTGAGTAGAGCAATTCACGCAGCATCTTGCCGGTGCGCGGCACTTCCACTTTGTAAACAGCGTCCGCCGCTTTGGCAGCCGCCATGTGATGCGCCTCCGGGCAGACACCGCAGATACGGTTGGTCAGCAGCGCCATCTCTTCGATGGGACGGCCGACACAGAAGCGCTCGAAGCCGCGCAGTTCGGGGATCTGGAAGTAGGTATTGGCGACATCGCCCTCCTCGTTGAGGAAGATCTCGATCTTGCCATGCCCTTCCAGCCGGGTGATGGGATCTATCGTTATGCGTTGCATGTCTGCCTCCTAGCCACCATTGGCTCGAATTGCGGGGATGCTGGCTTTCAGCATGGAGCCGGCCAGGTTGAACCGGTAAAACTGCCCGGCAGGGTCAACCAGGCCGTCCAGGATGCGATCGATCTCGGCGGGATCGTTGCTGTCTATGACCGAGCCGAAAGCCGCGACCAGGCGGGCGCCGTAATCGCTCACTCCTTCCGCCGGTCCGTAGCAACCGATGCACTGAGCCCCAGCCGACGGGCAGCGGGAATTACAGCCGCTGCGGGTGGCCGGGCCGTTGCAGGGGATGCCCTGTTCGAGCAGGCAGAGTTCCGGGTCGGCGTGCTGCAACTGGATCCGCCCGAATTCCTTGATGGTCTTGACGTTGCGCTTGCGCTCGCATTCGTCGCAGACGGTGGATGCGCCGGCGCCGATCACCGCGCCCTTGGGCGGCAGTTGCGCCTTTCCTTGCAGCGCCTGGATGACGAGGTCGATCACAGCCGCGATCTGGTGCGATTCGGGCGGACAGCCAGGCATGAAGTAGTCAACATCCACGACCTGGTCGAGCGTCCGGAGCATCGGTAGGATGGTTGGGATATGGATCTCGCCTTCGGGCATCTTGTAATGCGGTTGCGGCAGGATACCTTTCGGGTTGTCGGTCGAGATGGTGTTGAAGGCGGTGGTCATGATCTCCGAGGCCGGGCTGAAGTTCGCCAGGCCGGGAATGCAGCCTTCATTGGCACACGAGCCGAATGCCACCAGGATCTGCGATTTCTTGCGCAGCAATTTGGCAATATGCTCGTTCTCATCGTTGCGGATACCGCCGTTCCAGAGGGTCAGCAGGATGGAACCATCCTCCATCGCCTCGACATCCTTGTACTTGGCATCCATCGCCACCGGCCAGAAGACCACTTCGAAATTGGCATCCACATCCAGGATCTTTTCATGGATATTCAGGACCGCGATTTCGCAGCCCCCGCAGGACGCGGCCCAATACATGGCGAATTTTGGCTTGCTCATGCCGGCACCTCCGTTCCAACCATCCCGTGAGCCTGTACAGCCAGCGGGTATTTGTTGTAGTTCAATGGACCAAGCGCGCGCACTTCCTCGACGAACTTATTGATTTCGGCAGCGAAGATGGCGCCTTCCGCCGCGCTCGCCCACAGCAGTTTCAAGCGCCCCGGTTCGACGCCCAACTGCCCCAACACACGCTTCAGCAAGTGGTAGCGGCGCAGGGCTTTATAGTTCTGTTCGATATAGTGGCAGTCCCCGGGGTGGCAGCCTGAGATCAGCACTGCGTCGGCTCCACTGGCAAAGGCCTTCAACACAAAGGTTGGGTCCAGGCGCCCGGAACACATCAGGCGGATGAGCCTGACATTGGGGGCATATTTCATCCGTGCAGTACCGGCCATATCGGCAGCACGGTAGGAGCACCAGTTGCAGGTGAAGCCGATGATGGTGGGTTCGAATGTTTTGGTATCTTCGGTCATAGTTGTCTCCTCGCACTAACAGGCTCAGTTCATGCAGGCACGGTATCGATCTGTGTCTTGATGTTCAGCAACATGAGTCCCTCAATTTGCGAGAGTATTTGCTGATTCGAGAAGCCAGTTCCACTGATCGCTCCAGCCGGGCAGGCGGCAACACAGGTACCGCATCCCTGACACAGGGCCGGGTTGACCTCGCTAACCATCTTGTCTTCGTGGAAGAGGATGGCATTGAACGGACAAACGTTGTTGCAGATTCGACACCCTGAGCATTGCTCCTCGCGGATGGAAGCACGGATCGGTTCCAGGGCAATTTCCTTCTGCTGGATCTTTCCTAGAACCCTTGCAGCCGCTGCGGCGCCCTGGGCTACACTGGCCGGGATATCCTTGGGGCCTTGTACACATCCTGCGATATAGATGCCCTCGGTCACGGTTGCAACCGGGTCCAGTTTCGGGTGTCTTTCGATCAACCAGCCATCCGAACTACAGGAGATGCCGAACTGTTTGGCGACGTTCTTGGCATCGCGACGGGGTTCGAGGCCAACGGAGAGGATCGCCATGTCGACTGGCACACGCAATTGGTTCCCCGTGAGAGTGTCCTCGACCTGGATAATGAGTTTACCCTCCTCACCCGGGAGCCGCACTGCATCGCTGATCTCAGCCACCTTGCCACGAACGAAGTGGGTCCCTTCATCGAGCAGGCGATGATAGAACTCCTCATAGCCCTTGGCAGGCGTACGGATGTCGATATAGAAATTATAGATCTCAGCCCCGGTGCGCTCGTGAACGAGGTGGGCAAATTTCAGACTCTGCATGCAGCAGATTGCCGAGCAGTACTCATTGTAGTTCTTGTCACGGCTGCCTACGCAGTGAACAATGCCAACTACTTTGGGTGCAGTCTTCCCATCCCGGAGTACGATGTTCCCGCTCGTGGGACCGGCTGCGTTGCTCAAGCGCTCGAATTCGAGGCTGGTGAATACGTTTGCAAGGCGGCCATACCCATACTGTGTAATCCGGCGGGCATCGAATGCATCGTAACCGGTAGCCAGGATGACATTCCCGACCTCGACGTTGATGATCTCGTCTTCCTGGTCGAATTTTATCGAATTGGTCGGGCAGAATTTTTCGCAAGCCTTACATGTGCCCTTGATATAGAAAGTACAGTTCTCCCGGTCGATGACCGGGTACTTGGGAACGGCCTGCGGGAATGGTACATATACGGCTTTGCGGTTACCCATGCCGGCTTCGAAGACATCATCCACGACCTTCTTGGGACATTTCTCCCAACAGATGCCGCAGCCGGTACAGGAAGCTTCGTCCACCGAGCGGGCCCGTTTGCGGATGGAGACAACGAAATTGCCAACATAACCATCCACTTTCTCGACTTCCGAATAGGTCAATAGGGTGATGTTGGGATGGCTCCCAACCTGAACCATGCGCGGGGTCAGGATGCAGGCTGAACAGTCGAGGGTCGGGAATGTCTTATCGAATTGTGCCATATGACCACCGACGGATGGCTCCCGTTCCACCAGGTAGACATGGAAGCCAGCGTCTGCGATTTCCAGGGCAGCCTGAATGCCGGCGATGCCGCCACCCACCACGAGGGTTGCAGGGTGGATGGGCACGTGCAGGGGTTCGAGTGGTTCATTATGTACCACTCGAGCCACACCGCCTGAGATCAGGGCTTTCGATTTTTCGGTCGCGGCGACTTTATCGGTATGGATCCAGGAAGCCTGTTCGCGGATGGAAACCAATTCGCACAGGTACGGGTTCAGGTCCGCACCTTTGCAGGCGTTGCGGAAAGTAGCCTCATGGAGGTGGGGGGAACAGGCAGCAACTACAACCCGGGTCAAGCCTTGTTCCTTGATATCCTTTTGGATCAGTTCCTGTCCCAGGCTGGAACACATGAACTTGTAGTCGCGTGAGACGACAACGCCCTGATCCTTCAGGTTTTCTGCAGCCCAATTACTCACTTCGCCGACATTTACCACGCCAGCAATATTGGTACCGCAGTGACAAACGTATACTCCTATCTTTTCCTTTTTTTCCATACGTTTTACTCCTTATCTGTCATATTCTGGATCAGTCTTTCCTCTGTCCAGCCTGGAGCAGCGAGGGGGCAAAGGAGATGAATTCCTTCCCGATCCCAAGTTTCTTGTGCGAGATCCCAAAAGCCAGTCCGATCAGTTGGGTGAAATACAAAACCGGGAAGGAGAAGTTGGCGCCAAATTCCTGGTTTACCTGCTGCTGGTAGCATTCGAGGTTCACCTGGCACATGGGGCATGCTGTAGCAATCACAGTCGCCTGCGAATCGACTGCACATTGCAGGAGATTCCGGACCATGCTCAAAGCGGCTGTGCGGCTGGAAATAATCAGGGAACCGCCGCAGCAACGCATTTTTAACGGGTAATTGACCGGAGTCGCACCTATAGCCGACAGGATGCCTTCGAAAAATTGAGGCTGTTCGACATCCTCTTTTTCCTTCTGGGGTCGGACAATCTGGCATCCATAATAGGGGGCTACCCGGATCCCTTCGAGCGGGCGGGTTACCTTGCTCTTGATCTCCTCGGCGGTGACATCTTGAGCGAAGACCTCGATCAGGTGTTTTATGTTGACTTGACCGTTGTATTGGAGGTCGTCTTCCTCCAGGGCAAAATTTACGTGCTCTGCAAGGTCGGCATCTTTTGCGAGATGAGCCGCAGTGAAATACATGTTCTTGTAGCAGGCGCTGCACGGAGCGACAATATCCAATCCAGTTTTTTCGGCGATGGCCAGGTTCCTGGCGCACAGCGTATAAGCCAGCAATTCGTCGATGTAAAAATAGGTGGTGGCCCCACAGCAATTCCAATCATCGAGTTCCTGTAGTTTTATGTTGAGTTTTTTCGTCGTCTCCAACGCTGACAAGTGGTAACTTTCGGCCATCTTTTCGAGCGAGCACCCGGGGAAGTATGCGAATTCTTTCATTCGAGACCTCCCATTGGAATAATCCTGCCGATCATACGCTTGAAGCTGGCCAGGCGCTTGATCCGGGCGGGGATGACCGGCAAACGGCCTTTGAGAAGCAATTCGGTCGCATTGGTCACTTCCTGGAGCATCTCGCGCAGGTTAAAACTAAAGATGTAGGAAGGGGCGAGGATCGGCTCGAAGGAACGCCCACCGCGCACGATCATTTTTACAAAGGCCTCAGAGAATGTGGGACCCACCAACCCTTCCTTATGCTTCCCCTTCCAGATGGAGTATCGCTTCAATGCGTACATCAACTCCGTGATATTTATATCCTGCGGGCAGCGGACTGTGCAGTGATAGCAGGAAGCGCAGTACCAGAAGGTGTTGCTCTCGAGTACCTGGTCTTTATACCCGGCGTTGATCATGGCAATGATCTGGCGTGGCGTGTGGTCCATGTAACCCGCCACGGGACAGGTGCCAGAACATGTACCACATTGGATGCATGCCCTGGTTGGCTCACCTTCGGCAGCATGGAGGAGGTTGGATACCTCTTGGCTGAATGCAATCGTATCTGTCATAAGGTTGACCTCTCCGGGTTGCCAGGTGAATTCGTCCATCCCCTGGCAACCGACAGGATGGTTTATTTCTTCCCGGCTTTCCTGGCCTCGGCTGTCTGGATCAGGCTGTTGACTTTTTCCAGCAATAGCCTGGGTTCTATCGGTTTTTCGACCAGTTCGTCGACATCAACAAAGCGCGGATGGACAGGCTCTCCAGGGAAAAGAAAAGCAATCTGTTCCCGCATACCTGTGATGATCAAGACGGGTAATTCCCGCAACTTGGCATCTTTCCGGAGTTTGCGGGCAATCATGATGCCCTCTGCGCCACGGCCCATCATGATATCGAGCAGAAGCAGATCATATTGTTTCGTCTCCAGAGCCTTCATCCCATCCTTTGGGTTGTAGGCAACATCGACTTCAAATCCAGCCGTATCGAGGATGGACTTGATGCCTGCAACAAAGTCAGGATCATCGTCGATCATCATTAATTTTTTGGTCATATTACGCCTCCGTTCGAGAATTTGGTATGTATTCCATTCAGGGTCCTGTTTTCTCATAAGGCAGGCATACAACGAAAGTTGTACCCTTGCCCAACACACTCTCGACTGTTATCGAACCATTATGTGCCTCGGTTATTTGCCGGCTGACAGCAAGCCCGATGCCATGACCTGCCATAGCCTGGCCAGATTTCCCTCGGTAAAACCCATCAAAAATGTGAGGCAAGTCGTCATTGGATATACCGATACCGCTATCTTTCACCGAGACCCGGATGCTGTCTTTGGTTTCTTCGATTTTCACGAGCACTCTCGTATTCTCCGGTGAGTACTTGATCGCATTACCAATGATATTAACGAATACTTCTGACAGGCTGATGCTGTCCCCGGTTACCGGGTGGAGATCATCGGCAATGGCCGTAGTAATTTCTATGTTTTTTCTCGCAGCAAAGGGTTTCATGCTTTCCAGGGCGCTGGATAGGGGTTGTGTTATCGGAATTTGCTTGAAACCATCCTTTAACTTATTAATATCAACAGAAATCACTCTTAGCCATGAATTGATGAGTTTCAATAGTTCGTCAATCCTGACTTTGACACGCTCAATTTTCTCCTTTTGTTCTTCATTAAGCGCATTGGAAAGTTCATATTCCAGTGAAAACAAGTTCTGCTGGACAGCGCTCAGAGGAGCTTTGAGTTCGTGTGACACGATGGAGGCAAACTGTTCCCTGAGTAACTCTTTTTCTCTCCTTAGCGAGATAGTCTCCAGAACAAGTTTCCGTCGCTCGAGGCCTCTGCGAGTAATCATCCGGAATTCGTCCGGCGTAAAGGGCTTCGGAAGGAAATCATAAGCGCCCTTTTTCATCGCATCCACCGCCGAACCGATCGTAGCGAATCCGGTGATTACGATAGACACAATCGTTGCATCAATTTCCTGGATTTTCTCGAGCACTTCAAATCCGGATATTCCAGGCATCTTCAAGTCAACAAACACCAGGTCCGGGTGGAAATCCTGCACACTGCGGAGACCGATGGTTCCGTCCATAGCAGTAGCCACCAGGTACCCGCTCCCTTTCAGGATCTGGGTACAGGAATCAATTACAACCTCCTCATCATCAATTATTAGAATTCTAGGCGTGTTGGTTGTTGGTTGCATCGGTTGATCCTGAAGTTCGAGGCAGTCTGACGATAAAGGTGGTTCCTTTACCAAGTTCACTTTCGACAGATATCGTTCCCTTGTGTTCCTTTACGATGCCATAACTAATAGCCAAACCTAGGCCGGTTCCATGCCCAGGATCTTTAGTGGTAAAGAATGGACTGAATACCCTGGTTAGGTTATCCTTTGAAATACCGGGGCCTGAATCTTTGAACCTGATCTCGACGAAGTCCTTTGTTGGCGTGAGTTTTGTAGTCAATATTAGTTTTCCATTTCCGTCCATCGCTTCTGCTGCATTGATAAGGATATTCATGAATACACGTTCTATTTGTGATGGATCGAAAATAATCATAGGCAGTTTGGGATCTTGATTGCTTGTTATCTCTATATTGTGGAAAAGCGCTTGATTTTCCAGCAGGGATACACACTCTCTAAGAACCGTGTTGATATCAAATAAGCGCTTCTCAATTGTCCGTTGCCGGGAAAAGTCCAGTAATCCACGGACAATATCCCGGCACCGATTGGCTTGTGTAACGATTTTTTCGACATTGCCACGTGCCCATTCTTCATTCGGCATGGTTTCCAATAGCAGGTATGAATAAGAGACAATTCCCTGGAGTGGATTATTCAATTCATGCGCCACTCCCGCCGCCAATTGTCCAATGATGGCCAACCTTTCAGATTCACGAATCTTACTTGTCGTGTACTCCTTCAGTTTCTCATCACGTTGCTTCAAAGCCGCAGCCATGGTGTTGAATGAAACGGCCAGTTCTCCAAATTCATCATATGATTTTCTTTCCACTTTCACATCCAGGTTGCCCGAGGCCAGTTCCCTGGAGGCAGACACCAGCCGGTCGATCGGACTGGATATTCGTTGTGCAATGTAGTAAGACAACACCATGGAGACCAACGCGCCTGTAATAGTGATGGACAAGAAAACCAATACCGAGTCTCTTTGCAGGTCGGTGTATTTCTGTTCCGTAACACCCACATACAGGATTCCAATCGGCTGTTGGTTGATATTCTCGATGGGTCCATATGCTGTGATGTACCAGTTATTGACGACATAGGCCCTGCCAATCCAAGGTTCACCATTTCCGATGACCTGGTTGTAGACCTCTTCCATGACACGGGTACCCACCGCCCTCGAACCATCCTGGTTTTTAACGTTCGTCGATATCCTTACATCGTCCTGAAAGATCGTTGCCGTTCCAATGTCCTGGCCTCTGTACTCCACGCCTTGAAACACAGTTTGCTTTATCTCGTCAACGATGTTGTAATTCCTGTTCAACAAGACACCGCCGTACAATACACCGATCAATGTACCGCTCTCATCGAGTATCGGCGCTGCCGCCATCAACACCATGCCGTCGGATAGCTCGGTTTCGCTGTTTGTCCGTGCCAGAGGCGTCTCTATAAGTTCGAAAAACGCCTGTTCGGCAAGCAACGGGGATTCCTTGCGTAATTCATCCGCTGACAGGATGCTTGTCGACGCCACGGCTTTCTTGTTTTCCAGGACAGCGAGGATAATTTCATTAGATGCCTGACTATCTCCGGTGACAGTTGGATTGTTTACTCTCAGGATGACATGACCAACATCATCCGTTACCGAGAGAAAATCGAATCCTTCTGAATTATTGACTCTTGTTAATTCGCTTGCCGCGGTATGGTAGTTGCCAGTAACCACCGCTTCAGCCAGGAAGAATCTCCCAGCCGTCAAGCGAACCACATCGTAGATGTGGTTCAGACTGCTATTGTAGATCTCCCGCCCGGCATTCAGGTCCAATCGTACGGTTTCCTGGGCCTCCTTCACCAGACGGTTGGTGATCAAACTGATGCCAACTGCCGTAAAGACTGCGCTGGAAATGACAATGATCGCCACATAACCCAGGATAAGTTTGGTAGCGATGGGCATCCTAAACCTGCCCGGGAGCCTGGGAAAATCCTGCAACGCGTGACGCTTCCGTCCGGTTTGGGATACCTTAGCCATGATACCGTCTACAAGGCAGCATCTACCAGTTCGATCAAATCCTTAACCGTTAGCCGCTTCTCATTACCGGTCGTCTTGACCGCATCCCGATACATCGTCGCGTCCTTCGGACAGGCGACCACGAAGGCGCTCACACCATCCAATTGCACCGCCTCACGGATCCGGGATTCGCTCGGCCGTTCCTTGATTTCCTTCTCTTCCATCCAGATGCGACCGCCTCCAGCGCCACAACATAGAGCGCGGTCACCATGACGCGGCATCTCAAGCAGTTCGCAGCCAGTGGCTTCGATAACCCGGCGGGGTGCATCATAGACACCGTTGTAACGACCGAGGTAACACGGGTCGTGGTAAGTAACCTTCAATCCAAGTTTTTTGCTGAACGCCAGCCGGCCGGAAGCGAGCAATTGGTCGAGCAGTTCTGCGTAGTGAAGAATGTTCGGTTGTTTCCCATCCCATTTATATTCATTCTTGAGCGTGTTGTATGTATGTGGATCGGTAGTGACGATGGTCTCATATTTACATTTCGCCAGTACCTGGCTGTTTTTATCCAAAAGCATTTCAAAGAGACCTTCTTCACCCACTCTCCGGACATCGTTGCCGGAATTGCGCTCGCCATCGTATAGAATCCCGAAGTTCAAACCAGCCTTTTCGAACACACTGGCTGTCATGCGAGTAATCTCGGTCAATGTTGAATTGTACGAAGCATAATCGCCAACGAACCACAAATAATCGACTGCTTCGCGGCGGGCATCCTTCACTACAGGAAGCGAACCTTGGGTCCATTTGGCGCGCATCCGGTCCGATTGGCCGAAAGAATTGCCATACCGGCCAAGATTGGCAAGGGCATCCTGGAGCATCTTGTCCATCTGACCTTGATCGACGAGATGGCGGCGCATGTCTACGAATGTGGAAATATGGTCGATGAAAGCCGGGCATACTTGAACGCAGGCGCGGCAGGTGGTGCAAGCCCAAAGTTCATCGGAACTGATCACATCACCATGAAGGTTATGGACACCGTTTTTTTCCCAAAGGTGTGCATTCAGTTTGAGGATCATGTTCCGTGGCGACAACACCTGAGCGCTGGCAAATGCCGGACAGACATCCTGGCAACGACCACATCGCGTGCAGGAATCGAAATCCAGCAGTTGCTTCCATGTGAACTGCTTCCACTCTTTTACACCCATCCCATCGTCCATTTTTGCTGGATGGAGCGCTCCTGCCGGTATAGTTGAACGGAAGAATATATTCAATGGGACGGAGAAGATGTGGAATAACTTGGTGAATGGCAGTGATGCAAGTACGCCGAATGCGGTCAGGATATGAAAGGACCAGATAACCAGATGTAGGGTCTGGTTGGTAGGTTCAGCGATGGACAGGAATAAGGCCGCGATGCCATTGCCGATCGGCGACCAGACCGCCCATTCCGGCTGCTGGACGGCTAGACGCAACCCTTCGGTCAAATATCCACTGATGGTGATAAGTCCGAGCATGATGAGAACATAAGCATCATCACGCAAGAGCGCTTTCGTTGGGAAACCTTGTAATCGGGCAGGCCGGGTCCCATAGCGCCGGTAGAGCGCCATGCCAAGACCCAGTACGACAAGTAAACCAAGGATATCCAGTACGAGTTCGAAGGTGAAATACACCCAGCCTGTCAGGATTTGAAAACCGAAGAACAGGTGTGTAACATCCCAGTCCACTGTCGCCAGGGCAGTGCCGATGGCAAGGACCAGCATACCCCAGAATGTTGTGAAATGCATGATGCCGGCATAGGCTTCATCCAGAGTGCGCCGTTGACCGAACACCTGGACGATGACAGTCCACAGGCGGCCGACCAGGCGGTCGGATCGCTTATCCGGCTTCCCTTTCCGCCAGCGTGCAACGTGACGGAAAATGCCGTACAGGAATGCTACTGCCGTGAGAAACGCCAGGATATATTGCGCTATCTCGGCCCAATGTGGAATATTCCAGAAGGTTTCACGGGCAATCATCTACCGTCTCCTCGCTCTCCTGAGTTACCTGGACTGCTTCACTTTTTCAGCCAGCGCCGGGAGTAAATCGAACATATCCAATGTGGTCCCGTATTTTGCTATATCGAATATCGGCGCCTTTGGATCGGTATTAATGGCAACGATTGCATCGCTTTCGGAGATCCCTTCAACATGTTCCGGCGCGCCACTGATACCCAATGCCAGGTAGATCTTCGGCTTGACGCATTTGCCGGACTTTCCGATCAGGCGCGTCGTGGGCATCCAACCCTGGTCAACAACCGGGCGTGAAGCGCTGACCGCACAACCCAGGGCTGACGCCAACTCATTGGCCAATTCAATATTGTCCTTGTTTTGGATACCCCGTCCAACCGAGACCAGCATTGCTTCTTTCGTGATATCAACATCGCTCGTATCCGGCTCGATATATTGCTTGAGCGAGACGCGCAAACCATCGAGAGCCGGAGCCATGAAAGGCGTCAACGCGGGCGCCTGGGCGCCTCTTCCCTGTTCAGCCTTGTAGCCGCCCGGCACCATGGTAACGAGTGCAGTCGGGCCTGGCAGATCGCCCTCTGCCATGATCTTCCCGCCACAGA
>VGNO01000074.1 GCA_016865985.1 Chloroflexota bacterium
TAGACCTCTTGCATAAGTGAGAATTGTGCCATAATAGGCGCATGAGATACGAAACTGTTCAGAACCTGAAAGACGAGGATTTCAAAAGGTCAACCGGCGTCCAACGCAGCACATTTGCGAAGATGCTAGAAGTGGTTGAGAATGGCTGGCGAGATTTTGGCAGGCCACCGAAGTTGAGCCGGGCGGATCAGCTCTTGATGACTTTGATGTACTGGCGAGAATATCGCACGGAGTTTCATATTGGTTTGACCTATGGTGTCAGTGAATCAACCGTGTGCCGCACGATCCAGAAGGTTGAAGATGTCTTGATCCAATCCACGCAATTCCACCTGCCTGGCAAGAAAGCTCTGCAATCCAGTGATACCTTGATTGAAATTGTGTTGGTGGATGCCACGGAGCAACCGATTGAGCGTCCAAAAAAAGACAACGCCGGCATTACAGCGGCAAAAAGAAGCGTCATACCCAAAAAGCGCATTTGATTGCCAATCTGAGCAGTGAGAAGATCCTGACGACCGCATTTGGCTATGGTAGAAAGCATGACTTTCTGTTATTCAAGGACAGCCGTACGGCAATCGCACCAAGCATCGGCGCTTGGGCAGATGCCGCTTATCAAGGCCTGAACGAACTTCACCCGAATAGCAAGACACCTGCCAAGAAGAGCAAACTGCATCCGTTGAGCAAGGAACAGAAGGCCAGCAATCGAGCATTATCACGTGAGCGCATTCTGATCGAGAACATCATCCGCAGATTGAAAATCTTTCGCATTTTGAGTGAGCGCTATCGGAATCGTCGCAAACGCTTCGGCCTGCGCTTCAACTTGATTGCTGCCATCTACAACATGGAACTCGATCATCTTCACTAACCTACTTTTGCAAGAGGCCTAATGTAAAAAAAAGGCGCTAGGAGAGCGCCGTACTGCAATTACCCAGGCAGGTTCGTGTGAAGGTATTCCATTATCTAAAGAAATGGCGGATGGAGGGCATCCATCCGCCGGGATTGCGGTATCCAGAGGCAAGAGCGGGTAAGTCCACACAAGTAGTGGGAACGTTGGGCGACCTATAGTTCTCCAGGCCCGATCCAGTTACCCGATCCTGCCTCCCTTGGGTTGCGCTTTCATAGTTTCGACGACAGCCTCCTTTCCAGACTGGAATGAGTCTGAATCCATGATACAACTTTTCGGTCCTAAAAACATTAAAATCCGGCATCAATTTTGTTAATTTCCAACGGCGAGGATCCTCGAAGGCATACACAATGGATACATTATGGTGCAATCGTTTTGATTGGATTCCTTGAAGCATCCGCACACTGCCACCCATGAATTTGACGAAAAAGCCTCCCTGGAGTATATTTCTCCCTGTTCACACCCATCTCGGGGTATGTGGCAAATAGTCATGCCGGTTATGGACCTGTTCATGAAAAATTACAGTTTTTTTGTTCGAGTATCGATAATTGCAATTGTAATTGTCATCTTGAATGGCTGCTGTCCATCGCTTGGTCGATTGTCAGTGACTCCAACGCCCTCCTCTTTTCAATTGGAACCCGTCATCGCAGAGACAAGAACGCCCACATTGCCAAGCACGCTCACGTTGCCAATTACACCCATGTTGCCAAGCACACCTACAGCAACACCAGACTTTTCGACCATCAGGCTGGAAAGCGCTTCAACCCAGTAGCAGAGATCGTCCACTGTTTTTTTGTATATTGGCAACCTGCAAGGCGAATTCTATGGGACGGCATATATCTCGGACTATTACTATGATTTCGTCTGTGGTAGGGATATCAATCATCCCGAACATCTTATTTGTAGAGGTCCGGCTTTACCATTCGGCAAGAAGATCTTCTACCGCCTCTTTTCTCTTCCAGAAGAAACGACCGCGTATGAGAACTTCATCATGTTTACCGGCGTAATCCCATCGCCGACAGGGGTTGCGTGTGAAATAGAACCCTTGTGGCTCGTTCACGGGAAAGAGGTTGGGTGTTATGCAGCTACGTGTTGGCAGAACGGTTCCTACCTCGGCGGGACGGAAAATACATGCGAAACCCCCTGGCCTTACGAATGGATGTATACATATCCATGAAAGAGACGAGGCAATAAGTGGGTGGATGAATTTGGACTAGCCTGGCTGGTTCTAAATTGAACCTGATTTCCAACGACCGAACACCGCATGTGAGAGCAGGCGTTGTTTGCTTGTTTCATCCGTTACTAATTCCCCGCATTCCACAGCGCCTGCCAGGCCTCTCATTTTCTCTTCCATCAAATACAACAAATGAAGCGCCGACACCTTAACTGCGTAGACCGTCAGGATCACGAACATGGGATGATCGCTGAGGATTTCACGACAGGCATGCAGGAGGTCAGGGAGGTTCTTATAGACCTCCCAAACCTCGCCTTTTGGACCTCGCCCGAATTTGGGAGGGTCCAGCAGAATTCCATCGTACCGAATGTTACGCCTGGCTTCCCGTTGTACGAATTTTACAGCATCATCCAGGATCCAACGGACGCTTCTATCCTCCAGCCTGGAGAGGGATTGGTTTTGGCGCGCCCAGGTGATGGATTTTTTCGATGCATCCACATGTGTGACCACTGCTCCCATGGCTGCCGCGGCCAGCGTCGCGATACCGGTATACCCGAATAGGTTCAAGATACGGGCAGGTTCGTTTACCATGCCATGCCGCTTCTGGAGCAAACCTGCCATCCAATCCCAATGGACGGCGCATTCTGGAAATACTCCCAAGTGACGGCCTGGTGTGGTCATCGCCGTGAACTGCAGGTTGGCAGTAATGGACGGAGATGGTGAAAGGGGATAACTCATCTCCCATTTTTCGATTGTTGTCTTCCGATACTTCCAGTGACCTCCGCTTTCCTCACCGCTTGGGACAAAGACCGCATCTGCTGAATCCCACATCCTGGAAGGCAGGCCGCGCGACCAGAGAGCCTGAACCTCGGGCCGGATGAAGCGGTAGGGTCCGAATCGTTCCAGTTTCAACCCGGCGCCGCTGTCGAGTAACTCGTAATCCTTCCAGTTGGGGGAAGTGAGTATTTGGATGTCAGGGGGCATGATTTGTGATTGGCGAATCCCAATTTAATACTTGCAATTCACACCGAATCTGGGTAGAATATGGGTGTCAGTGGGTCGTTGTGGGTCGTTGTGGGACGAGCGCCGGTTTTCCGGCGTTTGTCAATTAATGGAGCGCTAGAACAAATGTTTTTAGGTCAATACCATCATACCTTCGATGACAAGAATCGTCTGACAGTTCCGGCTCGTTTCCGTGAACTCCTGGCAGATGGCGTATTTGTCACCCAGGGATTCGACAAATGCCTGATGGTGCTGACAACCTCTGCCTTCGAGCAACTCTATGCGCGTATCAACGCCATGAATATCGCAGATCCGCTTGCCCGCAGCCTCCGCCGTATAATCCTGGGAAATGCCTGCCAGTCTGAAATCGATAAATCCGGGCGCATCCTCATCCCTCAGAACCTGCGTGATATGGTGGTGCTGGAAGGGGAGGCGGTGATGGTGGGGCAGGGAGACTACTTTGAAGTCTGGTCGCCGGTCCACTGGCAGGAGGAACTTACGAAACAAAAGGACGTAGACGACCAGCGTTTCGCTGCATTAAACCTGACGACGCGCTGAGATGACACTGGCGCATGAACCTGTACTTTACCAACAGATTATAACCGCTTTACACCCAAGAAGCGGCGGCCTCTACGTGGATGGGACATTGGGAGCGGGCGGTCATGCCCGTGGTATTCTGGAGGCCTGCGCACCGGCTGGAAGCCTGATCGGTCTTGATGTAGACCCGCAGGCTCTGGCGATTGCCCGTGAGACCTTGGCTCCTTACGGGAATCGTTTCCGGCTGATCCAGGCCTCCTATACTAAACTCGGACAAATTCTGCACGAGATCACCTCGCCCCCGCCTGATGGCATCCTGCTCGACCTGGGAGCGTCGTCCATGCAATTCGATACACCGGAGCGGGGCTTTTCCTTCAGGGATGATGGCCCGCTCGACATGCGGTTCGACCCGAGTATTGCCCGGACAGCCTCGGATATCGTCAATACATTTCCGGAGAAGGACTTAGTGGATATTCTCTACCGCTTTGGCGAGGAACGCAACGCCCGGCGGATCGCCCGAGCCATCATCCGCAACCGCCCAGTGTATAGGACCCGGCAACTGGCATCTGTAATCGAATCCGTTTCTTCCAGGCATGAGGCCCAACACCCGGCGGCACGCACTTTCCAGGCTTTACGGATCGCAGTTAATGATGAACTCGAGGCCATAACACGGGTGTTGCCACAAGCGGTGGATGCCATCCAGGCAGGTGGAAGACTGGCGGTTATTTCCTTTCACTCGCTGGAGGACCGGATTGTGAAGGAATTCATCCGGCGGGAAAGTCGGGATTGTCTTTGCCCCCCCCGGCAGCCAGCCTGTACCTGTGGACACCAGGCAACCGTCGCAGACCTGTCACGCCGGCCAATCACACCAGCGCCCGAGGAGATCCAACGGAATCCACGGGCACGCAGTGCAAAACTAAGGATTGCAGAAAAACTCGTACAACCTGGCACGATGATATGAATCGAATAAACCACATCTTCCGCACTTACCGCCAAGCCCTCTGGCGCACGCAGCGCCAGTGGATTGGTTTGTTTTTAATCAGCCTGGTTGTCGTAGCGATGGTGGCTGCGGTATACCTGAGTGTTACAGCGCGGGCTGGGATCGCAGGACGCCAGATCCTAATGTTACAGGAAGAGATTGCCGCCCATGAGCGAACCAACGCCGACTTGGAGACCGAACTGGCCTCCCTCAGTTCGACGGCTGCCATGCAAGAAAGGGCGGCGGAACTCGGTTATCGCCCTGCCGAACCCGCTGACCTGACTTATGTAGTTGTGCCCGGTTACTCGGTCCCGACCGGGTTGGCCATCGTTGTGGAAGGTGAAGAACGATCCGGCCCGTTGGCGGTCGGTTCCGAATATACAGAATCCCTTTTCGAATGGTTCAACCGAAGCATGAATGGTCCTGGTCTCGCCGGAGTCGAAAGATGAACCACGAGAACTTGTGGCGTTATCGCACGATCCAGGTCCTGATGTTGTCGATTGGGTTGGTTATCCCATTCCAGATGATCCGCATCCAGGGTAAGGACCAGGCGCCTCCGATCCTCGAGAACACCCAGCCATTCCAGGGCGCCGATAGGATCCTTTACCCGCCGCGGGGAGAGATCTATGATCGCAATGGACATCTCCTGGCAGGGAATGAAACTGTCTATGAAGTCGGAGTGGAATTAAGGGATGTCGAGAATCCAGAGACCATTGCACTGGCGCTCAGTGTCCACCTCGGGCTGGATTATGATGTTGTTTACACCGCCATCACCGAGCCACCCGAATACCAGGTGTACATGAGACTAACGGATTACATTCCCGCCGCCAGTATTGCTGAACTGACCACCCTCGCCGGGAAGTTCGAAGAGGATGGTGGCAACCTGAGGGATCAGAACCGCCCGAGCCTGGCTGGTTTGACATTCAATCCTCATCTTCAGCGCAGTTATCCCGAGAGCAGTATGGGTTCGAATCTCATCGGTTTCGTTACCAGTGAAATGCGCGGCTATTATGGGATCGAAGAAAAATACAACAGCATCCTGGCTGGATCGCCTGTCGAAGTCTGGATCTCCTCCAATCCGAACGACGCATTGGACCTGCCTGAGATCCCACCGGGCGCGACTCTCGTCCTGACCATCGATCGTGAGGTGCAGGCTGCGATCGAGGAAATACTCGATGCGGCTTTACTGACCTATGGCGCTGAGTCAGGTACGATCATCGTGATGCAACCGCAGTCCGGGGAAATCCTGGCGATGGTCACCACGCCCCGCTTGAATCTCAACGAATATTGGAATTATGCGGAAGTATTCCCTGGCGAAATCCCTTTCAACCGGGCAATCAGCCAGGCTTATGAACCAGGGTCTGTTTTCAAGATCCTCACAATGGCTGCGGCCCTCGATGCGGGTAGCGTTACGCCAGGGACGACATTTCCGGATCCCGGTTATTTCATTTATGGTGGAGCGACCATCCGCAATTGGGATGGAGGCGCCTGGGGTGTGCAGGATATGACGGGTTGTCTCCAGCATTCGCTCAATACCTGCCTGGCGTGGGTTGCAACAAACCTGAAGAGCGAACTGTTCTATCGCTATATGCAGAGTTTCGGTCTCGGTCATGCGACCGGCATCGATCTGACCGGTGAAGAGACCGGGCGATTGAAACTGCCTGGCGATTCTGATTGGTACCCGGTCGATCTGGCGACGAATGCATTCGGCCAGGGTGTGGCAGTGACCCCGATCCAGATGGTCATGGCAGCATCAGCCATCGCCAACGAAGGACAGATGGTCTACCCGCACCTGTTGAAGACAATGGTGCAGAACGGACGGGTGCGCCATGTAACTGCACCGCAGGTCGTGGGGTCGCCAATTTCTGCCCAAACAGCCCGGACCCTGACCGAGATGCTGACCATCTCTCTCGAGAACGAAGCCTCCTTATCCCTGGTAGAGGGTTACCGGATCGCCGGGAAGACCGGCACTGCCCAGATCCCGACACCCTATGGTTACAACCCGAACCAGACCAATGCGTCGTTCGTGGGCTGGGGACCGGTGGATGATCCGCAGTTCCTGGTGTATGTCTGGATCGAAAAACCGAGCGCATCCATCTGGGGCTCGGAAGTGGCTGCGCCGGTCTTCAGCCAGGTGGTGCAGCGCCTGGTGGTACTGATGGATATTCCTCCCGATTCCATCCGGGATCAAGTGACGGCCGGACCATGAGGCCCAAGTGTTGACCCTTGTCGATGTGATCGAAGCCCTGACCAACTCCCGCCCTGCGATGTCCCTGCCGGTCATCACGGAGGCGGCAATCGATTCCAGGCAGGTGATCCCAGGGTCGCTATTCGTCGCCATCATGGGTGAACGGGTCGATGGGCATGATTTTGTCGCCGATGCATTCCAGCGCGGGGCCTCTTTCGCTCTTATCCAACGAGACCTGGCCGGTGGCTTTCAGACCCTCGACCTGAGACATGCTCCAGCGCCGGACAGTCTCGTCCAACTGGCTGAAGCGCCGCTCTGCCTGCGTGTGGACGATACGCAGGCTGCCTTGCAACAGATCTCGAGACTCTGGCGGCGAAAACTGGAACTGCGCGTGATCGGTATCACCGGGTCGGTAGGAAAATCGACCACCAAGGAAGTGATTGCCGAAGTACTCAGCCAGAGATTCCGGACATTGAAAAATCCCGGTAATCTTAACAACGAGATCGGGCTGCCGTTGACCATGCTTCGCCTGGGATCCGGTTACGAATACGCTGTCCTGGAAATGGGATTCTATGTCCCAGGCGAGATCGCCTTTTTGTGCGATCTGGCCCTGCCCCAGATCGGAGTTGTGACCAATATCGGGACCGTACATGCGGAACGCGCTGGTTCACAGGAAGCCATTGCGCAGGGAAAAGCCGAACTGGTGCAGGCTTTACCGCCTTCACCAGAGGGAGTGGCAATCCTGAACTATGACGATCCCTGGGTTCGACCGATGGCCGAGAAAACCCGGGCACGGGTCTTCTTTTATGGTCTCGATCCGGCATGCCACCTGTGGGCTGACCATATCTCCGGGATGGGATTGGAAGGCATCCATTTCCACCTGCATTACGGCCGGGAGACCCTCCACGTACGGGTACCGATGATCGGACAGCATTCTGTTCATACCGCCTTGCGGGCTGCTGCCGTCGGGTTGGTGGAAGGGCTGAACTGGCAGGAGATCCTGGATGGCCTGCGGGCAGGGCATACCCAATTGCGCCTGGTAGCCGTCCGGAGCGCCAACGGCGCGTTGTTACTGGACGATACCTATAACGCCTCGCCCGAATCCACGATCGCGGCCTTGAACCTCCTCTCGGAAATGGAGGGACGGCGGGTGGCGGTCTTGGGCGATATGCTGGAATTGGGTCCCTATGAGCGCCAGGGACATGAACTGGTCGGGATGCGCGCTGCTTCGGTTGCCGACCTGCTGGTCACGGTCGGGGAGCGCGGGCACATGATCGCTGCCGCAGCCCGGCAATCCGGCTTCCGGTCCGCCAAAGTAACGGAATTGGAAAACACCGACCAGGCAATCGGTTTCCTGGCGGAACATCTTACTGGGAAGGATGTGGTGCTCGTCAAGGGCTCGCATGGCATTCGCATGGACCGCATTGTTTCGGCCCTGGAAGGTGAGTCATGAAAGAATCCGCCCTGGTGTTGAGCCTGGCTGTGTTGAGTTTCATGATGACTGTCATCTGGGGCGGACCACTCCTGCGCATCCTGCGTCATTTCAGGATCGGGAAGCGTATCCGGGTGGAGGAGCCTGGTAAGCACTTCATGAAGATGGGAACGCCGACCATGGGCGGCGTGATGTTCGTCCTGCCTGTCGCCATGTTGACCATCCTGCTCAATGCTGTCCAGGTGCTTGGGCTGGATGTACTGGGAAAATCGGTGCTCGTGCCGCTGATTGCGATGATGGCCTACACCCTGCTCGGCGCAATCGACGATTGGGAAGGCATCCATGGCAAGCGCAAGGGCGATGGGATGCGCATCCGTACCAAGTTCATCGCCCAAATCGTGCTGGCGTCGGGATTGGCATATGTTCTAAAATACATGCTGGGTGTGCCCGACATGTTCCTGCCGGGATTGAGTTTCGAGATCGACCTGGGTTGGGCGTACATCCCGGTTGCCGCATTCATTATCGTCAGCATGTCGAACGCGGTCAATTTTACGGATGGTTTGGATGGACTGGCAGGGTTGATATCGGCCACGATTTTCGCCGCGTATGGCGGGATTGCCCTGATGCAGGGCCAGCCATTCGTCGCCCGTTTCTGTTTCACCATGGTAGGAGCGTTGTTCGGTTTCCTCTGGTTCAACGTTCATCCCGCCCAATTGTTCATGGGCGACACCGGGTCCCTCCCGCTCGGCGCAACGATCGCGGTCGTTGCTTTGATGACCGGACAGTGGGCGCTCCTGCCCGTCATCGCTATCATCCCGTTCAGCGAGGCGGTGAGCGACGTGATCCAGATCGTGTATTTCAGGCTCACAAAGGGCCGCAGATTCTTCAAAATGGCGCCCATCCACTTGCACTTCGAATTACTGGGCTGGAGCGAGACCCAGATTGTACAAAGGTTCTGGTTGATCGGTCTCCTGGCAGCCATGCTGGGTGTGGGATTGGCGCTGGTTTAATGATGAAAACAGACTGGACCGGCAAGCGTGTGCTGATCATCGGAGGCGCCCGCCAGGGACTGGCAGCGGCGCGCTGGCTGGCGCGCCATTCAGCCCAGGTCACCATCAACGACCGCCGCCCGCCGGAGGAAATGGCTTCCGCCCGCCGGGAGATGGCTGGCATCCAGTTGGTATGGGCGCTTGGCAGCCATCCTGTGGCGTTGCTCGATTCCGCAGATTTTGTGGTGATCTCCGGAGGGGTGCCACTCACCAACCCGATCGCAGCCGGCGCCCTGGCACGCGGCATCCCGCTCACCAATGATACCCAGATCTTCCTCGAGCAGGCGCCCTGCAAGATCATCGGCATCACCGGCTCGGCAGGCAAGACGACCACCACCACCCTGGTCGGGCGGATGGCAAAATCCGCCCTGGGAGACAAGGCGGTCGTTGGCGGCAACATCGGCGACCCACTCTTGAACCATGTGGATCAAATGACAGCGGAACATCTCGCCATCCTGGAGATTTCCTCCTTCCAGTTGGAACAGATGCTACTTTCGCCCACCCTGGCCGCCATCTTGAACATCACATCCAACCACCTCGACCGCCACGGCAGCATAGAAGCCTATGCGGCAGCCAAGTACCGTTTGATCCAATTCCAGGGACCACGGGACTGCGCTGTCCTGGGGCGGGACGATCCCGGAGCATGGAGACTTCGGGAATCGGTCAAAGGCGAGTTGCTATCATTCGGAATGTCCCCTCTGCCAGCCGGAGGCCAGGGAGTATTCGTCCGGGATGGATTGATCATCCATAGTGCAGCGGGACGGGAGACCACCCTGTTGGACGCCGCCGAGATCCAACTGCGCGGCGGCCACAACCGGTTGAATGTCCTGGCCGCCTGCGCCATCGCCTGCGCCGCCGGCTTGCAACCTGACACGATCCGGGCGGGAGTGGCGGGCTTCGGCGGGGTACCCCACCGCCTGGAATTGGTCCGGCAGGTAAACGGCGTCTGTTGGTACAACGATTCGATCGCCACAGCCCCCGAACGCACGATGGCGGCCATTCGTTCCTTCGAAGAACCGCTTGTGCTCCTTTTAGGTGGCAGGGACAAGCAACTTCCCTGGCAGGACCTGGCTGCCCTTATCCGCCAACGTGTGGACCATGTCATCCTGTTCGGCGAGGCAGCGGGGAAGATCCAGGCTGCACTGGGCAAGCCGGCATCCGGTCAACGCCCATACACGCTCGAACAATGCACCAGCCTGGCGGAGGCTGTACAGGTAGCCGCCGGTGTCGCAACGATGGGAGATGTTGTTCTGTTCTCACCCGGCGGCGCCAGTTTCGACGAATTCCGCGACTTCGAAGATCGCGGGGAACGGTTCATCCAATGGGTATCGGAACTTTCCTGAACCAACCGATAAATCCAACCCTGGCAACCAAGCGCACCAAGCCGTTGGCCACAGACGTGCCCTTGCTGCTGGCGGTCATTGCCCTGGCAGTCCTTGGCCTCTTGATGGTGTATTCGGCTTCCTGGGACTTTTCGATGCAACTCTATGAAGACCCTGCCTACATGTTCAAGAAACAGGTCTTGTGGATGATGCTCGGTGCGCTGCTGGCCTTCATCCTTACCCGGTTTGACTATCATCTCTGGAAAAAATATGCCGTCTACCTGATGGGGTTGACGGCGCTGCTGCTGGTGGCGGTCTTGATCAACAACGAAGTCCGCCTGGGCGCGGTACGGACCTTCTTCGGAGGTTCCGTACAGCCTTCGGAACTGGCAAAACTGGTGACAGTTCTCTACCTCTCGGTCTGGCTCTACTCGAAGCGGGAACAATTGCATGACATACAGCTCGGCCTGATCCCGCTGGCTGTTATCCTGGGGATGATCGGCGGCTTGATCTACATCCAGCCCGACTTGAGCGCCACCGCCACCATCTTTTTGCTTGGCGGCCTGCTCTTCTTCCTGGCCGGGGGGGACCTGCGTCAGATTGTACTGTTCATGATCGTTGCTCTGGCTGCGGGCTGGGTGGTCGTCCAGTTCAGCGACACCGGCCAAGCCCGGCTTATCTCTTTCATCGCCGGCCTGAAGGACCCGGTCCAGGCTGAGTACCAGGTGAGGAGATCCCTGGAAGCCATCATAAATGGTGGATTTTTCGGGGTGGGCATCGGGCGCTCGGTCACCAAATTGACTGGCTTGCCGTTCCCGCCCACCGACAGCATCTTTGCCGTCTTGGCCGAGGAACTGGGACTGCTCGGGGCCCTGGGTTTGATCGGCCTGTATGGCATCCTGCTCTGGCGCGGCCTGCGCATCTCCGACCAGGCGCCGGACCAGTTGGGGAGGATGCTGGCGGCGGGTTGTACCTTCTGGATCGCGATGGAAGCCCTGATCAACATGGGCGTCCTGGTCGGATTGCTGCCGTTCGCAGGCAACGCCCTGCCGTTCATCAGTGCAGGAGGCTCGAACCTCCTGTCCACGTTCGCTGCGATCGGCATCCTGTTCAATATTTCCCGGCAGGCTGGAGCGATGGCTCCCGCTGGATCCGCGGAACGGAGGAATTACGGTGCGACTGTTGATCTGCGCCGGCGGAACGGGCGGAGGCGTATATCCCGCCCTGACTGTCCTGCAAGCCGTTAGGGACCGCGCCGAGGTACTGTGGGTCGGCGGAGAAGGCGGAATGGAGGCCGCGCTCGTTCGACGCGCAGGTGTCCCATTCCAGAGCATCCCGGCTGGCGGCGTGCATGGTGTGGGTGCGGCCCACCTGCCCGGCAACCTGTGGCGGTTGCTGCGAGGGTATTTCGCGGCGCGGCGCATCCTGCGCGTTTTCAACCCGCATGTGATCTTTTACACCGGAGGTTATCTCGCCGTTCCCATGGCCGCTGCCGCCTGGCGTTACCCGACCCTGCTCTATGTGCCCGACATCGAGCCGGGGCTGGCGTTGAAAACGATTT
>VGNO01000075.1 GCA_016865985.1 Chloroflexota bacterium
TTCATTTTCGGAGTTTTGAAGAAGAAATCCTGGGCGCTGCCGTTGGGTGTCTTCGCCGGGACCATGTCCATGCTGGCTGGTTACCCATTGGGACTGCATAACGCACTGGTGGAAGTACACCGCTTCTCGATGTTCCTTCCGGCCCCTCTCTTCGGCACCGGTTTGTTAATCTACTTATGCCTGCCCGGAACAAAGAAAATGATCGAGAAATGGATGGCCGGTTGACGGTCCGGGAAAGACAGGGAAGGATCGGTGTGATATTTGTCACAGACGCATCTCCTGGCAAGGTTCATAATAGTCGAGGCGGATATTTGTCCGCGGTGTTTCAATGTTTAACCCCAACCAAAAGGAGAATGCTATGAATCTGTTCACGCTCGACAACCTGTTCCTCTTGTTGACCGGCCTGACGGCCATCTACCTGCTCTGGCGTTTCCACGCCCGCTGGAGCAAAGGCAAAGCGCTCCATGATGTGTACTACATGATGGGCTTCCTGGTACTGCTGGTCTCCGGGCTGCTGCTCATCTTCCTGGGACTGGGCATCCTGGCTTCGCCCTATGTGCTCACGGTGGCGTCTCTCATCCCGCTGGGCATTTCGATGGGCATCGCCGAGCAGTTCTTCCCCAAGTGGAAGAAAGCCTTTAAATGGTTTGCCCTGATCGGCTTCCTGGCCATCGCTATCTTCAGCATCGCCGGGATCGAGATTGGGCGTAAAATTTCCGTGCCGTTGTTCCACGGCGTGGCTGGCCTCGTGATCTTCCTGGGTCCATTCTTCGCCAAGAAAGCAGCCAAGGGATTCTGGTGGGTTGGCATCGGCGGTCTGCTGATCGGATTGGGCGGGATTGCGCTGGCCTTCATCGCCAATGGCGCCCAACTGCTTTTCTTCAGCCCCTCCTTCGTGATGCTCATCCTCACCCCATTGTTGCTGCTCATGACCCTGGCGTTCACCTTCGGTTTTGTCAAGGACATCAAGGGTTAATCTCCCTCCTCAGCCCTCCCCCGCTGCATCCAGCGGGGGAGGATGTTGATTAAAGTCAAAGTAATCATCCCTGTTTTCTTGTATTTTATCCATAACGCAAAACAAGGAGCCAGAACATGCAGTTCATCAAAGACCGCCTTAACTATTTGTTCAAGTCCACCAAGGGCTTGATCCTGGTGGCGATCGCCATGATCGGCATCGAGACCGCTGTCTTCGGGATGCTCTCCGGTCCGATGGCCGAACTGGGTGTGCGCGACTTCCTCGTCCGCGCCCTCAACATGGATATCGTCCAAGCCGAGCGCGAAGGGCGGATCGTGATCCTGTACCACTCCATCGCCATGGCCGTCATGGCCATCGAAACGTATATGATTACCAGCCTGGTGAAGATGAAAGAGTTCTACAGGAACGCCGCTCGGGCGCTCATTACCATCGGTTACCTGCTTGCCATGATCTTTGGCATCGGTTTCGCCTACTGGGGTCACAACTGGGCCTTCCACGGGCTGTACATCACCGGCCTGAGCCTGATCTTCTTTGCCGGGGTGTTCCTGACAATTGCCTTGTGGCCGTGGAACAAAGAGTATTTCCAACCGGATAAAGCCTATGCCCGCACCAAAAAAGGGTTGGACCTGGAACGCATGGCTTTCTTCGCCACCGCCCTCACCACGGTCATTTCGGCGCTGTTCGGGGCCGTACCGGGGGCTTATTTCGGCAACGGCTTCGAGGTCTTCCTGGCTGAGAATATCATCCGCCTGCCGCACAAGACCACCATGGAGTACTCGGTCATTGGTCACCTGCATATCATGCTGGCGCTGATCGCCATCATGATCACGCTTATCGTGGGTCGCTGGATGGACTTCAAAGGCATCCTGCATAAGTTCGCCATGCCGTTCATCATCCTGGGGACCATCGTTTTGAACCTGGGCGTTTGGGGTGTGGTCACTCCGCTGGAGCCGATAGCGCACATGATCATCTACATGGGCGCCACTCCCGCCATGTTCGGCGCGCTGCTGCTGGTCATCTTCTCCTGGGACAAACTCATCCGCAACGGCACTGCGGAACTCGGGAAAGCGACCGGCTGGCAGAAGTTCAAAGCGCTCCTGCACGACCCGCTGCGCTTCGGCCCCTTCTGGCAGATGGTCTTCATGAACTTCACCGTCAGCGGCATCGGCATCTTCTACGCCATCCGGTTGGACGAGATCTTCCGCATGTGGTCGCACCGCGACGAGCGCATCGAACTGACCGGCCACTGGCACGTCCTTTCGGCCATCATCGCCACCATCATCCTGCTTTACTATGGCGATATGATCGGCCTGAAAGGAAAAATCCGCAAACTCTACGGGTGGGGCATCATCCTGCTCTCCGACCTGGCCTTTGGCGCGGTGACCATCTTCGAGATCAAGCGCCTGTTCATCGACGAAGCGGTCCAGCAGCCGCTGGTCAACACCCTGATGTACCTGATGGACTTCGGCCTGGGCATGTTGCTCGTCATTCTCGCCATGCTCCTGATCTGGCGCTTATACGACCTGTTCAAGAAAAAGGGACGCTGGACGGAAGAAATCCCGCACGAACTCTCCGAGGAGGTGAAGTAATGTTGCGCACCGTTTCTTTGACCGTTATCCTCGTCGCTGTTCTCCTGGCCTCCTGCGCCCCTGTGGACCTGAATGCTCCCGTCCCGGTCTTTGAGACAGGCGTGGACCCGGATGCCTGGGCAACGGTCCCGGCTGGAGAATTCCTCCAAGGGCAGTTCGCCAAACCGACTTCGATCGACTATGACTACCAGATCATGGTCACCAATGTGACCGTGCAGCAGTATGTGGATTTCCTCAATGATGCCCTCGCAGGCGGCGCAATCCGCGTGGATGGCGACCAGGCGCTCGGCTTCTACCCAGGCGATGAATTCCGCGGCGCCAACCACGAACTGGAGATCCTGGCCGGCGACTATCTCCTCGTCCCGACTAACGACCCGGCCTCGCGTTTCACCTTCCTGCGCTACGACGGGGCGGCGTTTGTCGCCTCAGCGGGCTGGGAAAACCACCCCATGACCAACGTCTCCTGGTTCGGCGCATGGAATTACTGCGGCTATTACGGTTACCGTCTCCCCACCGAACTCGAATGGGAGAAGGCCGCCCGCGGGTCAGAAGACGACCGTCCCTTCCCGTGGGGCTATGAGATCGCCCGCAACAACGCCAACTTCTACGCCAGCCGTGATCCTTTCGAGGATATGTCGTCCTTCGGCTCACGCACCAGCCCGGTCGGGTTCTATAACGGCCGGGTGTATGACGGCTACCAGACCATCGACTCAGCCAGCCCGTACGGCCTGTACGACATGGCCGGCAATGTCTGGCAATGGACCGGCGATGTGACCGAAAACTTCAGCGACCGCTTCATGCACGGCGGTTCGAAACTGACCTACGATATGGACCTGCGCATCTGGGTGCGCAACAGCGCCCCGCCTATGTACTATAGTTCCAGCGTCGGTTTCCGCTGTGTAAACCCATAAACCTCCAGGCAGGGGCGCACTCCGTGGCGCCCCTGCCAAAACCGATCCCCCTATTTCACAATCTTCAGGTATCATTGGCGCATCTACTCCCGAAAATCCCCGCATGAAAAAACTCCTTGCCAAAACCAAACTCTACTGGCCTTTGACCAAATCCCTCCAGACCGGCCTGCTGCTCTCCACCGGCCTGGCCGGTTATATGACCGCCCGCTGCCCGGTCATGCACTGGTACGATTTTCTAGGGCTTGGCGCCAGCCTCTTCCTCGCCATCGCCGGGTCGACCATCCTTAACATGTGGTATGACCGTGACATCGACTCGGTCATGAACCGGACCCACCACCGCCCACTGGCCGATGGACGCGTTTCCCCCACGGAAGCGCTGCGACTCGGTTTGATCCTGTCGCTACTCGGGGTCGGGATTGCCGTGCTCATGTCCCCCCTCTATGGGCTGATCGTCTTTGCCGGCCTGTTCTTCGACGTGGTTGTGTACACGCTTTGGCTCAAACGCCGCACCTGTTGGAGCATCGTCTGGGGCGGCATTTCGGGAGGCATGCCCATCCTGGCCGGGCGGGCTTTCGGCCTCGGGGAGATCGATTCGGTCGGTATCCTGCTCTCCATGGCGGTGCTGTTCTGGATCCCGACCCATATCCTGACTTTTTCCATGCGCTACTCTGACGATTACCAGGCGGCGAAAATCCCCACATTTCCAACCACTTATGGGCTGGCAGCCACCCGCGCCACCATTGCGGGTTCGAGCATCCTGGCCGCTCTCGCGATCGGGGCAGCCGGCCTGATGATCGGCGTGGAATGGGGCTTTGTGCGCCTGTTGATCGTCCTTTCGGCCGGCTTGTTCCTGCTGGCTGTCGCCAGTGTATTCCGCCCCACCGAACGGGTCAACTTCGGCCTGTTCAAGTACGCTTCGGTTTACATGCTGGCTTCGATGATCCTGCTCTCCATCTGACCAGATTGGATGGATGCTGGAACTTTCACTCATCCATTTTCCACGAACGACCGATCAACCATGAAGATCAGCCCCCTCGACCGGATCCTGCTCCTCATCGGCAGCCTGCTGGCAGCCTGGGAGGTGGCTGTCGGCGTTAACAACCTGGACCGGGTCCCAACCATCGCTTACACCATCGCCTTCGGCGTCCTGCTAGTGGCCGGGCTGCTGCTCATCATCCTGGGTTTCGATGCCCTCGAAAGCCCGGTCGTTGTGATCGTATCGACGGTCATCCCCCTCAGCCTCTCGCTGGGGCTGGTCTGGGAACGCCTCCCCGCCTGGCGGACCGTGTACCTGGCCTTCGCTGTCGCCGGCCTCCTGGCAGTCTTTATTACGCGCCTGCTGCCGGTGAAAGGGAAACCAGCCACCATCGTGCTAGCCTGTGTCCACGGCCTGGCCGGGACGATCATCTTCCTGCTGCCGATCCTCCAATCCGCGAATGGGGCGGCCCGTCCCGGCTTTGCCCTGGTGGGACTGGGCGGCGCTTTGATTGGCGTCGCAGGTTTGATGTTGTCGTTCCTCAAGGCGGGCAAGCCGATCCTTACACGCGCCGTCATCTTCCGCCTTCTGCCCGGATTATTGTTTTCGATGACCGCCGCCTTCGTGGCAGGTTTCGCCCTGGCTTGAACCGGTAACACCCATTTGGCATAAACGCGCCGCTGTCGCGTATCAATCCAATCTAAAAAGGAGTATGCCATGAGAAATTCCTGGTGGGCTAAAACTCTCCGCATCGTCGGGATCGTCTTCATGAGCCTGGCGGCGGCCTTCACCCTCATGGGCGGCGCGGGGACCACCTGCGTGGCGCTCGACCCGACCGGCTTCGGCGGCAGGTTCGCCGGGATCGCCCCCTTCCAGTGGTTATGGATCTTGTTCGTGCTGGTTGGGATCGCGGCCGGCGTGATGGGCGTACGCGCCGTCGTGCTGCTCGTAAAAGGGACGAAGAACGCCTACCGCAGCACCCTGGTCGCCCTGCTGCTAGGCACGGTCATCAACGCCATCCATCTCTTCGCCTCGCGCGCCCTGCGCGGCGGCTCGATGCCGGTGGACGGGGTGCTCTACACCAACCTGCTCACGCTGGTCATCTTCCTCCTGTTCCGCATTCCCGGCATCTGGCAGGGCGTGAACTACGAGAAACCGACCGGCGACAAGAAGACCGGCCGCCATGCAGCCGCCATCGCCCTCGGCGCGGTGGGACTGCTCTCGCTGACCATCCAGTTCCTGATGGCCCCCACCCACACCATCGGCGGGGTCAATTACGCCGATGTCTGGCATGTGGCGTTGACGGTCATTGGCCTGGGCCTCATCCTGGCAGGGTGCGTAACGGCAGGCTATACCGAAGCCGCCCTCACCCGCCGCATCGAAGCGCCCGAGACTGCACGCTGAACCAGAGGCCATGATGTAATCGAAAAACTCCCTGCCGAATGCAGGGAGTTTTTGATCGCCGATTGCCCCGCGCCGGTGATTGCATCCTTGACCGCCTGTCTGTATAATACTCCTATCTACTCCCATCGACCTGGTGTGGATCGCCGATCAGATGTCCGCACCTCCTAAATCCATGGCCAACGAAGCCGATACCTGCTAAACTTATGTTTTACCGAATTGAAATCTGCCGGATGGGAAGACGATCTCATCGCTGAGCGGTTGCCCTTGACGCCCGGCCGGATCGTGCCGAGCGGCGACAGCCGCACGCGCAAGGATGGCCTGCGTCCCGACTACGTTTTGTTCATCCGGCAGAACGTCCCGATTGCGGTGGTGGAGGCGAAAGCGGAATATACTCATCCCGCGAAAGGTTTGCAAAAGGCGCTCCTTTACACGGAAATGCTGGGGGTGAAGTTCGCCTACTCGACAAACGGCAAAGGGATCGTGGAACACGATTTCATCACGGGTATGGAACGTACACTCGGCGCCTTTCCAACACCCGATGAATTGTGGAGAAGGCTCAAGGGCACGTACCAATTCACGACAGAAAAAGAAGATGCCGATTCGCTCACGGCCTACTGGCAAGAGGCGGGCGGGAAGTAGCCGCGCTATTACCAGCGGGTTGAAATCAATCGCGCTGTAAACGCGGTCCTCGAAGGGAAGAAGCGCGTCCTGCTCACGATGGCACGGGGATAGGGAAAACATACGTCGCGTTTCAAATCGTGTGGCGATTGTGGAAGTCGAAACGCAGGAAGCGAATACTGTATCTCGCAGACCGAAATGTGTTGATTGACCAAGCCAAAGATAGAGCCTTCTCGCCGATGGGACAAGCCATATAAAAGATTCAAGGCAGGGCAATCAAGAGCCGCGAGGTTTATTTCGCTTTGTATCAGGCGCTGGTTGAACTCGACCCGGCCGGTGACAGTTTCTAAAAAGACGCCCTTCACCGCAAATGCCTACTAGACATGTACACAGTTGGATGTATGAAGAAATTTATGTTTTTGATTCGTTCACAATAACCAAGACAACCACAGAACCACCGTCCGCAATCGATGGTATCATTCCAGGGAACAGGAGTTGCCATGACCAGTTCGTCCACTCGAAAGGTAAAAGAGAACATGCGGGCTTTGGGATTTGCATGTGAAATATTGGAACTCTCAGAGAGCGCCCGCACCGTGCCGGATGCCGCCAGGGCCATTGGCTGCAAACTGGGGCAGATCGTGAAATCGTTGATCTTCAAGGGCCAATCGACCGGTAAAACCATCCTGGCTTTGGTGAGTGGGTTGAACCGGGCCGATGAAGGCAAGCTCAGCGTCCTGGTTGGGGAGCCTATTGGACGAGCCGACCCGGAATTCGTGCGCCTCGTAACGGGGTTTGCCATTGGAGGCGTTCCCCCGGTGGGACACCCACAACCGATCGAGACCTATATCGACCAGGATCTCATGCAGTACGATACCGTATGGTCTGCAGCCGGAACGCCCTATGCCGTGTTCGGTTCGACACCCGCTGACCTGGCCAGGATGACCGGCGGTAAGGTGGTTCCCCTGAAGTGAAAGGAATTGAACCTTGACGATGATTCACATTGCGGGTATATTTGCCTGAATTTCACCAGCGCTTCAAGCAACCACTGTACATTCCTTTCGCCGAAGGAGGTGATACCGACGAACCAAGGGCGCTGTCTGCCAAAACGGATCCGCCCGTGTTGACGGGCATCTATTCTTCATTCTTTTGGAGGAGGAAGAAGTATGAATAAGCGTTTGTTCGTTGTTCTATCCGTTCTGGTGGTATTCAGCCTGCTGCTGGTAGGCTGCGGCCCCAAGCCCATCGAACCGGGTGAATGGGGCGTGATGACCTTTGCCCCCGGAACCGAGATCAAGATCGGTGTTTCATCCGCCCTGGCAGGTGGCTACGCCGTCTATGGCCAGGATATGCTCAATGGCGTCAACCTTGCCATATCCGATTTCGGCACGCTGAACGGGTGGAGCCTGGTCGCTGAAGGCGGCGACGATGCCTGTGAAGGCGCTCCCGCCGTGACCGTTGCAGAGCGTTTCGCGGCCGATCCCACCCTGCTGGCGGTCGTCGGACCGATGTGCTCGGGCGGTGTCGTCCCGGCTTCCGATATCTACGCTGAACACAATATCGTCATGATCACCCCCTCGTCCACTGCTGTGATCGTGACCGCTCGTGGCTACATGAACCTATTCCGCACGGTCGCCAATGATGACCTGCAGGCCCAGGTGACAGTCAACTTCCTGACTGACGATCTGGGTGTCACCAAACTGGGGATCATCCACGATAGCAGCATATACGGCCAGGGCATTGCGGAAGCTGTCCAATCCTACTTTGGGGAAGCCGGCGGAACGGTCACCGCCTTCGAGGGCATCACCCGCGGCGATACCGACTTCAGCGCGGTCGTTTCGATCATGCTGGAAGGCGATCCGGAAGCGATCTACTTCGGCGGCATGGATGCCGAAGGCGCCCTGCTGGTCAGCCAGTTACGAGCCGGCGGTTTCGAAGGCGTCTTCTTTGGGCCGGATGGCATCAAGTCCAAGCCAACCTTCATTGACGGTTCGGGCGGCGCGGCGGATGGCGCCTATGTGACCTTCGGCGCAGTCGGCGGCTCTACCGGATACGAGGACTGGGAAGTGCGCTTTACCGAGCTCTACGGCGCCCCCGTGGCGTACGGCCCCGGTTCCTACGACTCGGCCATGATCATCCTGAAGGCCGCGGCCGCGGTAGCCCAGGTGGATAAGGATGGCAACCTGGTCATCGACCGCAAAGCGCTGGCAGACCATATCCGCGCCACTCCCTTTGATGGGATCACCGGCCATCTCGAATTCACCGAAACAGGCGACCTCGCTGCGGTTTCCATCACAGTCTTCCATGTCGAAAATGGCGAATTCGTGGAAGTCAAGAAAGTCGATTTCGGCCAGTAGAATTCACAAAATAACTGCAAACTTTGAAGGCAGGTTGCATCAACCTGCCTTCAAAGAATCCTGAATCCTGTTCACTTCCGCCACCACGAGAACGCCTCAACCATTGGAATAGCGGACAGTTGAAAAGGAAGGCTGGTGCAACATGGATTTCAATTGGTCGTCACTGGCAGAACAACTTGTCAACGGCATTACGGTGGGGAGTTTTTACGCCCTGATCGCTCTTGGCTATACAATGGTATATGGTGTCTTGAAAATGATCAACTTCGCCCATAGCGAAGTGTTCATGATCGGCTCCTACATCGGTCTGTTCGTGCTCAATATCATGATCAATACCGGTTTCTATGAACAGGCTCCGTTACTGGCAATTATCCTGACATTCCTTGTGGGAATGGCAGGTTCGGCCCTTACCGGGGTGACTTTGGAACGCTTGGCTTACCGCCCGCTGCGGCGCGCCGCCCGCCTGGCCCCCCTCATCAGCGCCATCGGCGCATCCATCTTCCTCCAGGAGTTCGTCCGCCTCCTGCCGGATATTGGCAAAGCCATCACCGGGATCTCGATCGGAGACAACCCGATCATCCCGCAGAATGTGCGCGTGGGTATCGTCAGCGTCCTGGAATCTCTTGGCGGCGCTTATCCGAAGGCTTATCCTGGCATCCTCAACATCGGCGGTTTCCGGATCGGGGATATCTATATAGCCTACGGACGCGTCATTGTGGTGATCATATCTGTCATCATCATGGTCTTTCTCTATATCCTGGTCAAATATACCCGCCTTGGCAAATCCATGCGGGCTGTCTCGGAGGATAAGGATACCGCCGCCCTGATGGGGATCAACGTGAACCTGGTCATCTCGCGTACCTTCCTGATCGGCTCTGCCCTGGCCGGCATTGCCGGGGTGATGGTGGGAATGTACTACATCCAGATCAAGACCAGCATGGGATTCATCCCCGGCATTAAAGCGTTCACAGCCGCCGTCCTGGGGGGCATCGGCAGCATCCCTGGCGCCATGCTGGGCGCATACATCCTCGGCCTGGCCGAGGTGATCGGGGTCCAGTTCCTCCCGGCGGTCTACAAGGATGTGGTCGCCTTCAGCCTCCTGGTCCTGACCTTGATGTTCAAACCCACCGGCATCCTGGGTGGCAAAGAGACCGGGCGGCGCATCTAGGGAGGCTTTGAATGAAGAACAATTCCAATTTCCTATCGAAAATTCGGATGGGTCTCAAGCCCCACCTGCGCACCATCGTTATCCTGGTCATAGCGGCCTTGCTGGCAGCGCTTCCCATCCTTGATTTTGCCCAGCGCGCCTACTGGGTACGGGTCATCGGCTACGCCGGGTTATACATCATCCTGGGCCTCGGCCTGAACGTTGTGGTCGGCTTTGCCGGGTTGCTCGATCTCGGTTATGTTGCGTTCTATGCAATCGGGGCATACACCTTCGGACTGCTGGCCGGCAACCACTTCGATATCCATCTTTCCTTCTGGTTGATCATCCCCATCGCTGCCATGCTGGCCTCCCTGGCCGGGATACTACTTGGATTGCCAGTGCTGAAAATGCGCGGCGATTACCTAGCCATCGTCACCCTCGGTTTCGGCGAGATCATCCGTCTCCTGGCCACCAACCTGACCGGGTTGACGAATGGCTCACAAGGCTTGTACTCGCTCGATTCTCCCTACCTTCTTGGGTTGGAACTGAAAACCGGCACCCATTTCTACTACCTGATCTTCATCCTCGTACTCCTCGTTCTTTTCATCGTATTCCGCCTCGACCGGTCCCGGATCGGCAGGGCCTGGGTGGCCATCCGGGAAGATGAGGATGTTGCCCAGATGATGGGGGTTAACACCACGCGTTATAAGCTGCTGGCCTTTGCCATCGGCGCCCTCATCGGCGGTCTCGGAGGAGCCATCTTCGCCGCCTGGCAGGGTTCGATCTTCCCGGATAACTTCAACCTGTTCGTCTCCATCAACGTCCTCTGCCTGATCATCATCGGCGGGATGGGCAGCATCCCGGGCGTCATTATCGGTGCGTTCGCCCTGATCGCCCTCCCTGATATCCTGCGCGAATTTGCGAACTACCGGCTACTGCTCTTTGGCCTGTTGCTGATCATCATGATGATCGCCCGGCCGGAGGGCTTCATCCCATCCCGACGCCGGCAACTCGAGCTGCATGCCGAGAAAGAAGCCGGGATGCGTAAACCATCCAGGAGGAAGGGGGAAAAGGCATGAACATCCTCGAAGCCCGTGCAGTAACGAAACGTTTCGGTGGCCTGTTGGCAGTCAGCAAGTTCGATATCATCGTCCAGGAACGCTCGATCTCGAGCGTCATCGGACCCAACGGCGCCGGGAAAACCACCTTCTTCAACTGTGTCACCGGCTTCTACAAACCTGAAGAAGGGGATATCCTCTTCCTGGAGCAGACGATCTGCGGCATGTCCTCTGACCGGATTACATCGCGCGGCATTTCCCGTACCTACCAGAACATCCGTTTGTTCGCCAACATGACCGCCATGGAAAATATCCTCGTCGGCCAGCATGCGCGGCTGCAAACGAACCTGTTGGATGTGCTCATCCACACCCCGCGGTTCATCAAGGAGGAAGCCTCCTCCCGGGAAGAAGCAAAGCGCCTGCTCAATTATGTCGGCCTGGAAGGCCGGGGGGATACGCTTGCCCGCAACCTGCCTTACGGCGATCAGCGCCGCTTGGAAATCGCGCGTGCCCTGGCCAGCAAACCTAGACTGATTCTGCTCGATGAGCCGACCGCCGGCATGAATCCGCGCGAGACGACCGAAACCATGGCATTGATCCGGCGCTTGCGGGATGACCTGGACATCACGATCCTGCTCATCGAACATGATATGCGCGTCGTCATGGGTATCAGCGATGTCATCTCCGTCATGGATTTCGGACAGAAGATAGCCGAGGGCGCCCCCAAGGAAATCCAACAAAATCCCCAGGTAATCGAGGCGTATCTCGGCCGGGGCATGGCTGCTGGCATCGATCACTAGGCCAGGCTTAGAACCCGAAAGGCAGCATATTCCTATGGCTATGATGGAAGTCAACGATATCCACACCTACTACGGCAACATCCACGCCCTCAAAGGGATCTCCCTGACAGTCGAAAGGGGTGAGATCGTCACCCTGATCGGCTCGAATGGCGCCGGCAAAACGACCACACTGCGGACGATCTGCGGCCTGCTGAAACCACGCCAGGGATCCATCCTGCTCGATGGGGATGACCTGGCCACCTACCAGGC
>VGNO01000076.1 GCA_016865985.1 Chloroflexota bacterium
AGCGGTTCCTGCATGGCTCCAGGCAAGCGTTCGAGACGGCGTTCGATGCTTTGGACGACCCCGCCTGGCAGGGGCAGTTCGGTATAGTCCTCGGTCGAATCATCCCATTGGGTGCTCCATGCCCCGTGCTCGTCCCGGAAGAGCAGCCCTTCCTCTGCCAGTGCGCGCAGGGTTTCGGTCAGGAAGAAGGGATTCCCCTCGGTTTCTGCATGGAGCCTGGAACTGAAGCGGGTGGGGGGCCGGCCCAGGTTCAGGGCATGCTGGATCAGCCGGCCGCTGGCCTCGAGGTCCAACCTGGCCAGTTCCAGGCGGAATGGCTGGCGCGTGCTCTCGAGAGCGGCCATGGCGGCAGCCTGCTCTCCAATGAGTTCCTCGCTGCGGGCGGTGATGACCAGCAGGATCGCCATGTCCGGCAGGCGCGGCAACAGGTAGCGGATGGCAGCCAGGCTGCTGGCGTCCATCCAGTGGGCATCCTCGAGGATGACGAGCAGGGGTCCCGCTCCGGCCAGCGCCGAGAAGGCGCGCGTGATGGCCTCCAGCATGCGGTGTTGCTCCTCTTCGGGCTTGAGCAGCGGCAGGGCCTTCCCGGTATCGAGTTCGGGGAGCAGGCGGGAGATTTCTGTCTGCCACAGGGTTTCGAGTATGCCGGACTTCAATAATTCGAGGTTGTGACGCAGGACCTCGACCAGCGGCTGGTAGGAAGGGGGGCCGGTCAACTCGTAGCAGCGTCCCCAGGAGGCGGGGATGCCCCGCCACTGGGCGTTGCGTATCAGTTCGTGCATCAGCCGGGTCTTGCCGATCCCCGCCTCGCCGTAGACGATCACCATCCCTCCCTCGCCTCGACCGGCCTGTTCGAGGCGCCGCACGATCTCCTCCAGTTCGGCTTTCCGGCCGACGAGCGGCAGCCGGTCCGGACGTTCGAGGGCCGGGAGCGTGTTGGCGCGGGCCGGCGTGGGGACCAGGGGCGGCTCCGCTGAGGCCTGCTGGAGGCCGATCTCCGTCGCCAGGGCTCTCGTCTCCGGCGACGGTTCGACCCCCAGTTCCTCCGCCAGGGTATGCAGGCACTGCTCGTACTGGCGCAAGGCCTCGCCGGTCTGGCCGAGCAGGTGACAGAGGCGCATGACTTCGCGGTGGTTCTCCTCGTTCCATGGATCCTCCCGGACCAGTGACCGGGCCACGGGCAATGCCAGGCCATGGGCCCCGCGCCTTTTATGGATGGTCAGGAGTTGGGCTTGGGCAGCCAGGTACAGGTTGCGCATCTGTTCCCGTACCGGGAGCGCCCAGTTATCGTAGAAACCGGCCAGGAATTCGCCGCGGTAAAGCCCGGTATGGGAATTGATCCATCCCACCGGGTCAACGCCTCCCTCCGGGGGGGTATCCGCGAGGCGCTGGAAATCCCCGGCATCGGTCCAGGTATCCCAGGTGGGATTGACCTGGACCCGGTCCTCTTCGAGGATGAGGATTTCAGGGGAGGGGAAAACCCTCCGGACCTGCCAGATGGCCTGGCTGAGGCGACGGCGGCCCTGGTCTTCCGGGGTATCGCTCCAGAAGATACCGACCAGGTGGTCACGCAGGTGGGGCTGGTTGCGGTAAGTGAACAGGTAGGCAAGCAGGGAACGGGCAACCGCCGAGGCCGGCAGGGCCAGCGCCTTGCCATCGATGAAGACCTGGAAAGCGCCGAATAAGTGGACCTTCAGGTGCATGTGCCGGAATTCATGGAGATTAGTGGACCCATTCTCACTCCTATCGATAAATGGGTGAACCCTCGTGTATATTATAGAGCGCTTCTGCATCCTGGCAAAGGAACCGGGGAGCGCCTAATTTAGTGGGCTTCCTCGGGCTTTTTACCGCAGAGTACGCAACCCCCAGAGTGCGGGGGCGGGCGAGCGCAGAGAAGCCCTTTGTTTTTTCTCTGCGAGTTCCGCGCGCTCTGCGGTTAGGAAGAAAGCCCATCGTTTTTACACTCCCAGGAACCGAAAGACCTGTCTCCTGATCCACTCATGTGCAATGTAAATGCATCCAGGTTAGGCGTTTCTGGCGCGTAATCTATCGTGACACCTTGCACGGAAAGAGGGGAAATACGTCTCTTGCCTGAAAGGTAAAAAACCACGACAATGCTAATACCAACATTCGCGAAGGGAGAAGCCCGTATGGCAAGGAAATTTTCACCAACCCCGTTGAAACTCCGCACCCCGGTGCCATCCGATATCGAGATCGCCCAGGAAGGCACGCTTAAACCCATCCTCCAGATCGCCGAGGAACTGGGGATCGAGGCCGGTGAACTGGAACTCTACGGTCCGCATAAAGCCAAGATCAAACTCGAGATCCTGGAACGGCTGAAAGGCCGCCCGGACGGCAAGTACATCGATGTGACCGCCATCACCCCCACACCGCTCGGCGAAGGCAAGACGACCACCACCGTCGGCGTCAGCCAGGCTCTCGGCGCCCACCTGGGCCGGAATGTGATGACCGTCATCCGCCAGCCCTCGCAGGGCCCGACCTTCGGCATCAAGGGCGGAGCGGCCGGCGGCGGTTACTCGCAGATCATCCCGATGGAGGATTTCAACCTGCACCTGACCGGCGACATCCACGCCATCACCGCCGCCCACAACCTGTGCGCCGCAGCGCTGGATGCCCGCATCATGCACGAAGCCAAGACTCCCGACGACGCCAAACTCTTCGATGCCCTCTGCCCGCCCGACAAGAAGGGCCAGCGCAGGTTCTCGCCGACGATGCTGCGCCGCCTGAAGAAACTGGGCATCAAGAAGACCGACCCCAACGAGTTGACCGCAGAAGAAAAGAGTCGCTTCGCCCGCCTCGATATCGACTACAGCGGCGTGCAGTGGCGGCGCGTCATCGACATCAACGACAGCATGTTGCGCTCGATCAAGGTCGGCCTGGGCAAGGATGAGGCCGGTTTCGAGCACGATTCAGGCTACGACATCACCGTCGCCTCCGAGATCATGGCCATCCTGGCGCTGACCACCGACCTGGCCGACATGCGCGACCGCCTGGGACGGATGGTTGTAGCCGTCAACCGCAAGGGCGAAGCCGTCACCGCCGAGGACCTGGGCGTGGCTGGCGCGCTGACCGTCCTGATGAAGGACGCCATCAAGCCCAACCTGATGCAGACCCTCGAGGGCACTCCCGCCATCGTCCACGCCGGGCCGTTTGCCAATATCGCCCACGGACAGTCCTCGATCATCGCCGACAAGATCGCCCTCAAACTGGCCGATTACGTCATCACCGAGTCGGGCTTCGGCGCCGACATCGGCATGGAGAAGTTCTTCGGCATCAAGTGCCGCTACTCGGGCCTCATCCCGCAGGTGGTGGCGCTGGTGGCCACGGTGCGCGCCCTCAAGATGCACGGCGGCGGACCGAAGGTGGTGGCCGGCAAGCCGCTGGCCTCGGAATACACCGATGAGAACCTCGACCTGCTCAGGAAGGGCCTGCCCAACATGGTGCAGCATATCGAGAATGCCCTCAAGTATGGCGTCAACGTGGTCGTGGCGGTCAACTCCTTCGCCACAGACACCCAGGCCGAGGTCGAAGTGGTGCGCGAGGCGGCCATCAAGGCCGGCGCCATGGACGCGGTCGTCTCCCGTCACTGGATGGAGGGCGGCAAGGGCGCCATCGCCCTGGCCGAAGCGGTCATCAAGGCTTGCGATAAGCCCACGAACTTCAAGTTTCTCTACGCGCTGGACATCCCGGTCAAGGAGAAGATCGAGACCATCGCCCGCGAGATCTACCGCGCCGACGGCGTCGACTACACCCCGGAAGCGGAAGCCAAGATCGCCCAGTTCACCAAACTCGGCTTCGGCAACCTGCCGCTCTGCATGGCCAAGACCCACCTCTCGTTCACCGACAAGGCGGACCAGAAAGGCGCGCCGCGCGGTTTCCGCATCACCATCAGCGACATCCGCGCCTCGGCCGGCGCCGGGTTCCTCTACCCGCTGCTGGGGACGATGCGCACCATGCCCGGCCTGCCCACCCGCCCGGTCTTCTACGATGTCGACCTCGACCTCGAGACCGGCAAGGTGCTCGGCCTGTTCTAGGCCTCTATCCAACCGGAATGTAATGGGCGGCCGCCTGGCCGCCCATTTTTTATTTCCCCGGGAGGAAGTAGAATAGGCTCATGTCGAAATGGATGGGTCTATTCCTGGCGCTCGTGCTCGCCGCCTGTTCCTCCCTCCCGGCGGACCCGGGGCCGGTCACGGTTACCGGAGCCTCGCCCATTCCCCAGCCGGCTGGGCTGCAGGCCGGGGACTGGAAAGGATGGCCGGTCCTGCCGCTGGTGAGCGACCGGGCGATTGAAATATACCGGCAAGGCCTGCAAATGGGCGCTGATGCTTACGCCTTTTCCATCTTTGGCGATTGCCGCAGTTACCCGGACACCTTCCTGGGGCTGTTCGTGAGCGACCCGGATGTGATCATCGGCCTGCACCCCGACCTGCAGGAGACGGTGGTCAATTTCGCCGGTTCCTTCGACCGCTACAGCCCAACCGTGCGCGGCGGGACGACTCCCGCCAGCCTGTTGTGGCCGGAGTGGCACCGCGGCGAATACGGCTGCCGGGCGGACGAGACCCCGCTCGATTGTGAACTGCGCATCCACAACCCGTCCATCGTGATCGTCAACCTCGGCCTGGACTGGGAGCCGCGCGGCCAGGAATACATGCGGACCATCCTGGAACAACTGCTGGCGGCCGGGGCGCTGCCGCTGCTGGCGACCAAGGCCGACAACGTGGAAGGCGACGACCACATCAACCTGGAGATCGCCCAACTGGCAGTGGAATATGACCTGCCGCTGTGGAATTTCTGGGCGGCGGTGGATGGCCTGCCGGGCCGCGGGTTGCGGTTCAACCCGGGTCATGAGGAGAAGGGCAAGATCTACCTCACGGCCGAGGCGATGGATATCTATCGCGATACAGGGTTGCAGGCGCTGGATATTGTTTGGAGACAAGTCAATCGAGAATAGGTAATGAAGACAAGCATCGCAATGAAAGACAGGACCCCTCATTGGCGTTTCGAGGAGTCCTGTAACTTTAGTTGCTTGTTTTTCTGGTTAAGATACTTTGATCCTATGGTTTGTTCTTGCAGACCATGTTGGTGTAATCGTAATAGCACCGAGAATCTGCTTCGCAGGCAAACTTATCCGTATACACGCCGCAGTTGAAGACTGGTGTCGGTGTCGATGTAGGCGGAGGCGGTACCGGCGTGGCGGTCGAAGTGGCGGTCGGGAGCACGACCGGGATCAGGATGCTCTCGGTGTAGCAGCTCTTGCTGCCGGGGAAGGTCGCTGTCCACGGCTGGCAGGATTGGGAGACCACATCGAAATAGGAGCCCTTCGGGCAGACCGGCTGTGGGTCGCCCATCACGCAGGCCAGTTTGACATCGTCGTAGTATGTCCCGGGCGGGCAGGAGAGGATGCCTTCGTTCGGCTGGCAGCAGCCCAGTTCCGGGTCATAGTGGTAGCCGGGCAGGCATTCCTGCGGGCACTCTACAATGGTCATGTGGCTCAAGCCAACGATGCACAGGGTCGGTCCCCCGGCCGGCACGCATACCTGTCCGCCGCCGTCCAGGTAGTATCCCGGCGGGCAGTCGCCGCCGCTGTCCGGGATGGGCAGGCAGCCGTAGTCGGGCGTATCCACCATGCCATCCGGGCAGCCCGTCTCGGGTGCCAGGGCCGGGTCGTACAGGCACAGGCCGGTCGCCGGGTCATAACTGGTATAGGACGGGCAGACCGGGTCGCCGACGATCTCGTACACCACCGTCGCCTCCGGGCAGTCCACGCAGACATGCAGGTTGGCGAAGGAGCCCTTTGGCAGGCTGTTGCTATAACAGGAGAGGCGTGTCGGCTGGGATGGGACCAGGCTGCAGGTCAACTCTTCGAGCCCGACCGAGACATCGTACTCGGCCGGGTCGCTGATGGGCACGCCCAGGTCGAGGTTGATGTAGGTGGTGGCGCCGATATTGAAGATGCCAAGGATGGTCACATCCGGTTCAGGACAGAGCGGTTGCAGGCTGACCGGGGTGGGGAATTCGTTGACATCGAGGGTGGTCAGGCCGATATCCTCAGCCGGCGGGATGAAGGGCAGCGCCACGCAGACCGGCGGGAGCGGGTCGCTGCCCGTCCCGTCGCCGGGGAAGGTGACCTGGCAGCGGAAGCCGATATTGGCGCGGTGTTCCTTGGGTTCGAGGTTGAAGCGCAGGGCGGAGGGGATCAGGTCGGCGGCGCTGTCATAGCCGCCGCCGCGGAACGATTTCACCTCGGTCAGTTCCGGGCCGCTGGGGTTGCTGGTCGGGCCGGTCAGGTAGTAGTCCGGGTCGTACCAGTCGTAGTTCCATTCGAATACATTGCCGGCCATGTTGAGGATGTCGTAGTAACTCTTGCCTTCCTTGTAATCGTTGACCTTGGTCGGGCCGCCCAGGCAATCGTCGAAGTTCAGCAGGCCGCAGGCCGGGTCGGCTTCACCCCATGGGTAGGTGAAACTTTCCGGGCCGCGGGCGGCCTTTTCCCACTGGGCTTCAGTCGGCAGCCCGGCCCCGATCCATTCACAATACTCGAAGGCCTGGTACCACGAGACGCCGCGCACCGGGTAGTTGCCATAGGAATAATCCCAGTATTCGGGGGCGTCCTCCCAATCGGGCTCCGAACAACCCCCGGCGGCCACGCAGCGGGCGTACATGCGGTTGGAGACTTCCTTCTCATACATCCAGAAGGCGCCGACATATACCATGTGTTCCGGGTTGTCCTTGCCTTCCTCCACGCCCATCATGAACTCACCGGGCGGGATGTAGACCATGATGGCGCCGTCGTACCAGATCATGCGCGTGAACAGTCCCGGGCCGGAGATCAACAGCCCCGAGCCGGGTGAAGCGGGGGTCGCCTCGCTGCTCGGGATAACCCCCGGCTCATCGGTTGCGCCCGGCGCTGCGGGCCCGAGGAATTTCAGGGCGATTAATATGAGCGCGAGGACCAGCACGATGGCCAGGAAAGCGCCGATCGCCACCAGTACAAAGCGTTTGTTCATTTTGCACCTCCTCTGGGATATGGGCTTACAGGATTGTCAGGTTATGCCAATATTATACAATAACAAGGTGTTTATACCATTCCCCCGCAGGTGTGAAAGCCGCCGTATAATACCCATGTGACCATGCCCGACGGACCTATTCCCACCACCATCCATCAAGCCCGGCGCCTCCTGGCAGCGAGTGAGGTCCGGGCCGTTGAACTGGCCCAGGCCTGCCTGGACCAGATCGGTCTCGATAACCCCCGCCTGAACGCTTTCATCCATGTGGCCGGCGGAGACGCCCTGCATGAGGAGGCTGCCGCGATCCCTGGTCGGCCCCTGTCCGGCATCCCGGTTGCGGTCAAGGATATCATCGACCAGGCCGGCCTCCCGACCACAGCCGGTTCGACCTTCTTCGGCGGCCAACCTGCCGGAAACGATGCCGCCGTGGTGGAAAGGCTGAAGTCGGCCGGGGCGTTCATCGTGGGTCGCACCAACCTGCACGAGATTGCCCTCGGCGTGACCAATGTCAACCCGCATTTCGGCGCCTGCCGTAACCCGCGCGACCCGCAGCGCATCAGCGGCGGCTCCTCCGGCGGTTCGGCGGTCGCTGTGGCGGCGGGGATGTGCCTGGCTGCGCTCGGGACGGACACCGGCGGCTCGATCCGCATCCCGGCCGCCCTGTGTGGCGTGGCAGGACTGAAACCCACGTATGGAAGGGTCAGCCTGCGCGGCGTGATGCCGCTCTCCTGGAACCTGGACCATGTCGGTCCGCTGGCGCGCACGGCGCGCGACCTTGCCCTGGCGCTGCAAGCCATCGCCGGATACGACGCCCTCGACCCGGCCTCGGTCGATCTCCCGCCGCAAGACTACCCGTCCCTGCTGGGGGGCGGTGTGCGGGGCTGGAAGATGGCCATGGCGGTCGGGGATTATATCGAGGAATCCGATGCGGATGTCCTGGCGGCGGTGCGGGAGGCCGGGCGGGTATTCAAGGGGCTGGGAGCATCGGTTGTGGAGATGGAAGTGCCCGGGCTGCAACGGGCGGCGCTGGCGAACGGCCAGATGGTGCAGGCCGATGCGGCCGCCTTCCACCGGGAGCGGCTGGCCTCCAACCCGGAGCGTTTCGGGGACGATGTCCGCCTGCGCTTGCAGGCCGGGGCGGCGCTGACGGCGGTGGATTACGCCCTGGCGCGGCGGGTGCAGGCCGAGGAAAAGCGCTGGTTCGATGGTTTCTTTTCAGAATTCGACCTGTTGCTGCTGCCCACCACCCCCATCCCGGCCCCCTTGATCGAGGGGACCGACGCCCTCGAGCAGGCGCGCCGCCTGACGCGTTTCACCGCCCCCTTCAACCTGGCCGGCCTGCCGGCGCTGTCCATCCCATGCGGGGAGAACGCCGAGGGGCTGCCGCTGGGCCTGCAACTGGCCGCCCGTCCCTGGGCGGAGGCGGCCATCCTGCGCGCCGCCTTTTCCTATGAACGTGAGATGGGTCGGGACCGGGGATGAGAGCCAATCCGTAAATTCTCGCAGGGACGGCTCCCACGCCGTCCCGTTGGGGCATGCGAGCCCCAGCCACAATATTATCGGACAGACATTAACCGGGCAGCCGGGGTCAGGGGTTGCGGTTTTGCAGGCAGGTCACCAGGCGGAGGGCGCGCTCCTGTTCCGGGTCCACGAAGGCCAGGATGGGGAAGGCGGCGCTGGTGAAGACGACCTGCAGGCCCTCCACAGCCTCCACCATGCGGGCGGACAGGAAGCCGATCGCAGCCGGGTCGGCGGCGACCGCGGCCGCCATCGCCTCCGGGCTGGTTGCCAGGCGGGACAGGGAACTGACCGGCATGCCCTGCATGATGGCTGCGGTGAAGGCTTGTTGGATATCCTCCCCGGGTGAGTAGACCCAGACCTGGACAGGCAGGCTGGCGCCGCCCAGTTCGCTCCAGTCCTGCACCTGTCCCTGGAAGATGGCGCGCACTTCCTCCTGGGTCAGGTTTTCCAGGGGACCCTGGCTGTTGGCAACCACCTGGATCGCCTCGCTGCCCACCTGGTAGGCGGTGGTCGCCAGGTCCCCGGGTTCGCCCAGGCGCAGGGCCAGGTCTGCCTCGGGATCGAAGAGACCGGCGGCGCGTGTTTCGGGAAGCAGGATGCTCCCGCCATCGGCGGCGCAGGCTTCCAGGTCCGCCAGCCAGGGCCGGGTGGCGGGTGAATATTGGACGGATATGACTGACGCCTCGTCGACGGCGGCGGCGGTGGGGGAACAGGCAGCCAGAAGCAGGGATATGAGCAGGATATTTTTTTTCATCACAAGCCAACTTTCCATAAATACGAGACTAGAGGAAGAAATGGAAGGCCAGTACGGACGAGCCGGCCAGGGCGCAGTAGGCGGCGAAGGCGTAGAGCGAATGCCTGTTCAGGTAGCCGAGCAGCCATTTGACCGCCAGCCAGCCGGCGACGGCGGCGGCGGCGAATCCGACCGCCAGCGGAAGGAGGAAGGCGGATAGGTCGGGCATTTTCAGCACGTCGAGCATTTCGTAACCTCCGGCGGCCAGCATGACCGGGACCGACATCAGGAAGGCGAAGCAGGCGGCGGACCTGCGGTCGAGGCCGCGCAGCATCCCGCCGGAGATGGTCGTGCCGGAGCGCGAGGCGCCGGGGAAGACGGCGATGACCTGGAACAGGCCGACGACGAGGGCGTCGAGCCAGGTCATCTTTTCGAGCGGGCGGTCTTTTTTGGACAGCCGTTCGGCGAGCGCCATCAGCAGGGCGGCGGCCAGCAGGCGGATGGCGGCTTCGAGCAGCGGCATCTGGAAGAGGGCTTCGACCGCGTCCTTGAGCAGGTATCCGGCGATCAGGGCGGGGATGGTCGCGATGAGGATGAACCAGCCGAGGCGTACATCGGCGTCAAGCGTTCCGGTGTTACGTTTTCCCGCGCCGCGTTTGATGAGTAAAGGGATACTGATAAAGGCGGCCTTCAGGATTTTCCACAAGTCTTTCCAGAAGTAGACCACCAGCGAGAGGACCGTCCCCAATTGGACGATGACGAGGAAGGAGAAGGTGGCGTCGCTGGCGGGGATGCCGAATATTTTTTGGGCAACCAGCAGGTGGGCGGTGGACGAGACCGGGATGAATTCGGTCAGTCCCTGGATGAGGCCGAGGAGGAGGGATTGATATAGGTTCATGGTTAATGGTTAATCCTGTTCTATGGAGTTGTCGACTAGATAAGGCGCTAGTATTTCATGAACAACATGATTTGCCCCAGGCTCATTGATGCCAGTTTTGGCTTTCTTGAGATAGGCGATCCAGCCGTTGATGGATCGGACAACTTTTTCTGCTTCACTTGTAACGCTTGTAAAGATTTCCTGAGTGATGAAACCAAGTTCTTTTGCCAGGGCAAGATGACTTTGCGCCTCGGTCAAAGAGCCGCGCGCAATGTAGCAGAAGCGAACGTTGTCTTGAAAGTAAAAACGACCATGCCCCTCGGCAATGTTGGCAGGGACGCTGGCGGCGGCGCGTTTGAGCTGGTCGGCAAGGTTATATTTCTCGCTGGCTGGCAGGTGCGGTATGACTATCTTGTAAATCGTTACCGCAAAGTCTCGCGCCAATCGCCACACTTCGAGTTGGTCGAGATTCATCACGGTCATCTTATCCTCCATAATCCATTAACCATGGATCCATTAACCACGAATCCATTAACCACGAATCCATTAACCATTATCCATCCTCTTCGCATTATTCTTCCACAATTTCAATAGCATCGGCGCTTTCTCTTCGAAAATACCTTCAACAATATAACCACGCATCGTTTCCATTAACCGGATCAGGGCGCGCAGGTTGTGGATGGAGAGCAGCGTTCCTGCCAGCAACTCCTTCGCCACGATAAGATGGCGCAGATAGGCGCGCGTGAACGTGCGGCAGGTGTAGCAGTCGCAGGTTTCGTCAATCGGACGTTTATCGCGGGCGTAGGCGGCGTTCATCAGGTTGAGGCGTCCCTCCGGGGAGAAGGCTGCGTTGTGACGCGCCAAGCGCGTGGGCAGGACACAGTCGAAGATATCCACCCCGCGGCGCACGCCCTCGATCAGGTCTTCCGGGGTGCCGACGCCCATCAGGTAGCGCGGCTTGTCCTCCGGCAGGAGCGGCATGACCACGTCCAGCATGTCGTGCATTTCCTTTTTTGTCTCACCGACAGAGAGACCGCCGATGGCGAGGCCGGGGAACGGCAGGGAGGCGATGAATTCGGCGGAGGCAATCCGCAGGTCCGGGTCCACGCCGCCTTGCAAGATGCCGAACAACGCCTGGTCATCACGTGTCCTGGCGGCGAGACAACGTTCCGCCCAGCGGTGTGTCCGCTCCATCGCAATCTTGCTGTAGGCGTGGTCGTTCGGGTCGGAGCACTCGTCGAAGGCCATGATGATGTCCGCGCCGAGGTTTTCCTGGATGGCGATGGATTTTTCGGGCGTGAAGCGGTGCGTTGAGCCGTCCACGTGGGATTTGAAGGTCACGCCATCGTCGTCAATTTTGCGGGTCCCGGAAAGCGAGAAGACCTGGAAGCCGCCCGAGTCGGTCAGCAGCGGCCCCAGCCATTGCATGAACTCGTGCAGGCCGCCCATCTCGCGCACGAGTTCGTCGCCGGGACGCAGGTAGAGGTGGTAGGTGTTGGCGAGGACGAGCGTCGCGCCGATTTCGCGGACCTGCGCCGGGGTGAGCGTTTTGACCGCGGCCTGCGTGCCGACCGGGGCGAAGACCGGCGTGGCGAGGCCGCCGTGCGGTGTGTGAAAGATGCCTGTGCGGGCGCGCCCGGCGCGGGCGTCGAGGGTGAATTCGAACATGGGGGGGATTATAAACTACTGCGGGCAGGGATGATGGAAGTGGCGAAGATGGGGAGTGGCGAATAAAGTGGGTTAAAAACATTTAACCGCAGAGAGCGCGGAGTTCGCGGAGAAAATCAAAGGAAAATCTCT
>VGNO01000077.1 GCA_016865985.1 Chloroflexota bacterium
GCGCTGGACATCATCCTCGAACGCGTGCCGAACACCCTGATCCTGATGGTGCCGGCTGAAATCGTGATCCTGCTGGCATCGCTGGCGATCGGTATCTACTCCGCCATCCGCCAGTATTCGTGGGTCGACCAGGCGGTCACCACCGGCTCCTTCATCGGTTATTCGATGCCCATCTTTTTCATCGCCCTGGCATCCATGTACTTATTTGCGGTCAATTTTCGCAAGTGGGGGTTGCCCTACCTGCCCACGGTCGGGATGTTCGACCCGAAGGTCGGCAAGACCTTCGGCCAGGTAGCCATTCACCTGGTCTTGCCCATTTTCAGCATGGCGGTCATCAGCATTTCCGGCTGGAGCCGCTACATCCGTTCGCAGATGCTGGAGGTCATCAGCCAGGACTACATCCGCACGGCCTATGCCAAGGGTCTTTCCGAGCGCAAGGTGCTGGTACGGCACGCCCTCAAGAACGCCGCCATCCCGATGGTCACGCTGCTGGGGATCGAGATCCCCTTCCTGCTCGGAGGTGCAGTCGTCACCGAGACGATCTTTGGCTGGCCGGGGATGGGACGCCTGTTCATGGACCATCTCACCCGCTCCGACACCCCGGTGGTGATGGGCATCCTGATGTTGATATCCTTTGCGGTCGTCATCTGCCAGTTGCTCACAGACATCGTCTATGGCTGGCTCGACCCCCGCATCCGGTATGACTAGGGAGGCGGACAAGACATGGCAGAAACCAGCATAAACGACGCCCTCGCTGTCGAAAAACCGGAAAAACCGCAATTCAGTTTTTCCCAGTTGGTCTGGCTGCGCTTCAAACGCCACCGGATGGCCGTGGCGGGGATGGCGCTGCTTGTATTGCTCATCCTCTATTCCACCATCGGGGCTCTCTTCACCACCGAATCCTATGCCAATTTCACCGATACAGACATCCGCTTGAGCGCCCCCTCCAGCGAACACCCGTTTGGAACGGATACGGTGGGACGCGACATCCTGGCCCGCACCATCTATGGCGGGCAGATCTCGCTCATGATCGGCCTGATCGCGATGGCGGTCGAGGTGACGGTGGGGGTGCTGATCGGCGCCATCGCCGGATACTATGGCGGGATCGTGGACAGCCTGTTGATGCGTTTCACGGAGGCCATGTTCAACATCCCCCAGATCCCGCTCCTGCTTATCCTGGGCAAGTTGCTGGCCGATAAACTGCCGACCATGATGATCCTGGGGCGGGAATTCAGCGGCAGTGTGGTCGTCATCATCGGCGTCATCGGCCTGACGAGTTGGATGGGGCTGGCGCGCATCGTGCGCGCCAATTTCATGTCGTTGAAGGAACGTGAGTTCATCTCCGCCGCACACTGCATCGGCACCCGCAACCGGGCGATCATCTTCGGGCACATCCTGCCGAACACGATGGCCCCCATCATCGTCAGCGCCACGCTGGGCGTGGCGAATGCCATCATCAGCGAGGCTTACGTCAGTTTCCTGGGGGTGGGCGTCATGCCGCCGACCGCCACCTGGGGCAACATGCTCAACGGAGCCTACCAGTATATCGAGACCGCTCCCTGGTTGTGGATCTTCCCCGGCACCCTGATCGTCCTGACCGTGCTCTCGATCAACTTCATCGGCGATGGTCTGCGCGATGCGCTCGATCCCCACGCCCTCGTCAAAGCAGAATAGGAGCGAATCGTGGCCGCGTTGCTGGAAGTCAAAGACCTGAAAGTCCAGTTCAGTACGCTGGAGGGCGTCGTCCATGCCGTGAACGGTGTTTCCTTTTCCGTCGATGAGGGCAAGACGCTGGGGATCGTGGGCGAGAGCGGCTGCGGGAAGAGTGTAACGATGCTCTCTGTGATGCGCTTGATCCCCGAACCGCCTGGCCGCATCGTGGCCGGCGAAGTGCTCTTCAAAAACCGGAACCTGTTCAAACTGGACAAACCGGCCATCCAGAACCTGCGCGGCGCTGAGATCGCCATGGTATTCCAGGACCCGATGACTTCCCTCAACCCGGTGCTGACCATCGGCCAGCAGATCAGCGAAGCGCTGATGGTCCACGAGGGGATGACAAAACCGGGCGCCGTCGGGCGGACGTTGGAACTGCTCGACCTGGTGGGCATTCCCCAGGCGAAGGAACGTTACAACGATTTCCCACACCAATTTTCGGGCGGGATGCGCCAGCGGGTGATGATCGCCATGGGGCTGTCCTGCAATCCCAGCATCCTGATCGCCGACGAGCCGACCACGGCGCTGGACGTAACCATCCAGGCCCAGATCGTGGAACTGACCAAGAAAATCCAGAGTCACCTGGGGATGTCCATCATCTGGATCACCCACGACCTTGGTATCGTGGCTGAGATCGCCGACCGGGTGATCGTCATGTACGCCGGGTATATCGTGGAAGAGGCGGATGTCTATTCGATCTTCGAAAACCCGGTCCACCCCTATACCCTATCCCTCCAGCGGTCCCTGCCACGGGTGGACAGTAAACGCTATGAGCGGCTCTCGATCATCCAGGGCTCGCCGCCCGATTGCATCCACCTGCCGCGCGGCTGTCCCTTCGGACCGCGCTGCGAATATGCCATCGAGCGTTGTTTACAGGAGAATCCCGTTCTTGACGCGGTTGGGGAAGGCCATCGGGCAGCCTGTTGGGTCGATGCCAGGAAGAGGAGGGCCCGATGAGCGCCGATGACATCCTGGTCACCGTTCAGGGATTGAAAAAGTACTTCCCCATCACCAGGGGTATCCTCATCCGGCGGGAGGTCGGGGCGGTCAAAGCCGTGGACGATGTCTCGTTCGACATACGCCGCGGCGAGACCCTCGGCCTGGTCGGCGAAAGCGGTTGCGGGAAAACGACCACCGGGCGGACGATCCTGCAATTGCACCGTCCCACAGCCGGGAGCATCATCTACGACAACGTGGACCTGACGAAATTGAAGAGGGAAGCGTTGCGGCATATGCGCAGCCGGATGCAGATGATCTTCCAGGACCCCTATGCCTCCCTCAACCCGCGCTGGACGATCGCCCGCATCATCGCCGAACCGTTGCGGGTGCACAAAGTGATGGAGGGCGAAGCCGCCAGGAAGGAACGGGTCAAGGAACTGCTCGAACTTGTAAAGCTGGACCCCTACCACTTGAACCGCTACCCCCACGAATTCTCGGGCGGCCAGCGCCAGCGGATCGGGGTGGCACGCGCCCTGGCCTCCAACCCGGATTTCATCGTCTGCGACGAACCGATCTCCGCCCTGGATGTGTCCATCCAGGCCCAGGTGGTCAACCTGCTCGAAGACCTCCAGGACCGCTTCAACCTGACCTACCTGTTCATTGCCCACGACCTTTCGATGGTGCGGCATATCTGCAAACGGGTGGCCGTGATGTATCTCGGGGTGGTGGTCGAACTCTCGACCCGGGATGAAGTCTATGACCATCCGCTGCATCCCTATACGGTTGCCCTCCTGTCGGCCGTCCCCATCCCGGACCCGCGCAAGACCCGCGCCCGGCAGCGGATCATCCTGGAAGGGGATGTTCCCAGCCCGAGTAACCCGCCGCCCGGGTGCCGCTTCCACCGCCGCTGCCCAATCGCCAAACCGATCTGCGCCGAAGCCAACCCGGAATGGCGCGAAGTCCAAGCGGGACACTGGGTGGCCTGCCACGAAGTAAAGTGAACCGCCAATCGCCATGTCTTCGAAGCGGACATGCTATAATCTTCGCATGTCCGCTTTCCGTTTCCATCACCCCATCGAGGTGCGTTACGGCGACCTGGATCCGCAGGGTCACCTCAACAATGCCAATTTCCTGACATATTTCGAGCAGGCGCGCATCCAATACCTCATTAACCTGGGCTTGTTCGAAAAAGGGCAGTCGTTCATGGAAGTTGGCATCATCCTGGCTGAGGCCAAGGTGACCTTCCTGGCGCCGGTCCATTTTGGCGCAGATGTGAAAGTTGGCGTCAGGGTTTCCCACCTGGGGGGCAAGTCCATCACCACCGAATACACCCTGCTGGATTCCGCCAGCGACCGGGAACTGGCGACCGGTTCGGCGGCGCTGGTGGCTTACGACTACCGCTCCAGACAGACCATCCCGCTACCGGCCGAATGGCGGGAGAGAATCGGGGAATTCGAAGGCCATGGCGGACAATAAAACCATGGAACCAAGCGCATCGAGACCTTCTGCTCCCCGGATACGAATCTGCTCCGCCATATTGACAACTGCAACATTTTCGGCTTCCTTGATTTCATTTTCCCTGTCTTTGATCCCCTATCCCCGTCTGCGGACGATTGCCGACCTGTTCGCCCCTGACGGAGAGTTGGAGTCTTTTACCCCGCAGATACATGATGCGTTTTTTCTTCCGGGCGTCGTGACAGGTTTCCTGCTGCTCGTGCTGGGCATCGCCCTGATCGTCTTCCGGCCGGCAGCCATGCGCTGCCTGGGCGCGTGCTCACTGGCAGCCGGGATGTTCTGGCAGAGGATAAAAGAGGACGCCCGGAAATTCATCGGCGACCTGCGGGGAGTTCAACTCCCGCCAAAGGAGCGGATCCTCCTGGCGGCCTTTACGCTCGCAGGACTGGCCGCGAGGCTGCCGCTGTTGTCCCGGCCGGTTGAATACGACGAAGCATATACTTTCTATGCGTTCGCCCGGCGCCCTTTCGCCAAGATCCTGTCCGATTACCATGTCCCGAACAACCACATCCTGCATACTATCTTCGTCCGGATAACCAGTCTCCTGTTGGGGGACGATGTCTGGCAGATCCGGCTGACGGCATTGGCCGCCGGGCTGCTGCTCATTCCCGCAGTGTACCTGCTCGGCCGCCTGTTGTACAACCGCCGGGCCGGCTGGATCGCGGCCGGAATCGTTGCCTTTTTACCCGTCATGGTCCTTCGCTCGGTAAGCGCCCGAGGTTACAGCCTGCTGATCCTGTTGACGGTCCTGGCCTTCATCCTGGCTGGATATGTCATCAGGAAGAGGAATCTCGCAGCCTGGGCGCTGATGGCCGTCGTTTGCGCCCTGGGTTTTTATACCATCCCGATCATGCTGTATCCTTTTTCAGCCCTGTGCTTGTGGCTGCTTTTATCAGTCTTTGACATGAAGCATAGGCCGTACCACTGGAAGCAGTGGTTGAAGTACTTGAGTGTTGCAGTTATCCTGGTGGGCATCCTGTCGGTCCTGTTATACCTGCCAGTCTTGCTGAAACAGGACCTGGCCGATGTGTATAAGAACAACCGGGTTTTGCACGCCCTCCCGTTCATGGATTTTCTGCGGACCCTGCCGGATAATTTTCAGGAAATACTCTGGGATTGGTCGAGAGGCGCCTGGCCGGCAATTGCCATGATCCTGGTCGCGCCATTGACCGTTGGCTTGTTCTGTCTGGAGAAAACACGCAAATATCGCATCCCCCTCCAGGCTGCATTGGCGCTCGCGACCATGCTTGTCCTCCTGGTCCAGCGGCCGGACTCTCTGGGCCGCATCTGGCTCTGGGCGCTCCCACTCCTGGCCATCTGGTCTGCATTTGGCATTCAGAAGACGGCTGATTACCTGTTCAATATCGGTCGAAAGAGCCGCCTGGCTTTCCTGCTGCCGACTGCCATTCTGGCAGCCTTGTTGTGTAATACCGCCTGGTTCACGCAGCCGGAGGCTTTTAGCGCCCAGGTGGAGGATCCGGTGGCCGAAGAAGTCGCCCTCTTCCTCGCGCCCCTGGTTGGGCCGGACAACCTGGTTGTGGTTTCCCAATGCGCGGATGCCCGCTACTGGTATTATTTCTATCGGTCCGGCATACCGGCCTCGGTTTTCTATGACCGCCGGGCGGACCAGGATTTCGAGAAGATCTACCTGATTGCCTACCCGGTAGGGAATCCCAGTTGCGGCAGCGAAGTTGTTGCCGATGTGCTCAGCCAATACGGGCCTGCATCCAACCGCCTCGACCTGGACACAATGAAGGCGATCCTGGAAATCGATTACGCAACCGTCTATGAGTTCCAGGCAATTGAACCGGCAGTTTCAGAAACGGAGTAACCATGCCCAGCCTGCCCCCGCTCGATACCCAGTACCTGACCACCTTCCTCTCCCGCCTGTTGAACACATCCTCGCCGACCGGGTATTGCGAGGCGGCAATCGCCCTGACCGAGGAGAACCTGAAAGCCTTCCATGCCCTCGAACTCAGCCGCACCAGGAAGGGAGCGCTGGTGGCGCGCTGGCAGGGCAGGCGCAACGATACCCCGCGCGCCCTGACCGCCCATGTGGACACCCTCGGCGCGATGGTCAAGGAGATCAAGGCCGATGGACGCCTGAAAATGACCAAGATCGGCAGTTTCGCCTGGAACGCGGTCGAAGGCGAAGGCTGCTTGGTCTTTGCCTCCCGGGGCAGGAAAGTGCGCGGCTCGATCCTGCTGACCAAGGCTTCCACCCACGTCCACGGTACTGAGATGGCCGAGACCAGGCGCGACGACGATAACATGGAAGTCCGGCTGGATGTAAAAACATCGTTTGCGGACGAAACGGAGGACCTCGGCATCCGGGTCGGGGACTTCATCTCCTTCGACCCGCGCCTGGAGTTGACCGAGGGGTTTGTCCGCTCCCGCCACCTGGACGACAAGGCGGCCGTGGCCTGCATCCTGGCGGCCGTCAAGGCCCTGACGGATGCCGGCCTCCAGCCCGAACATACCACATACATCCATATCAGCAATTACGAAGAGGTCGGCCACGGGGCGGCGGCCGGCATCCCGGACACGGTCCACGAACTGGTGGCGGTGGACATGGCGGCCGTCGGCGAGGGCCAGGAATCGGACGAATTCCATGCCACTATCTGCCTGAAGGATTCAGGCGGGCCGTACCACCACGGTCTCAGCCAGAAACTGCGGGCGATCGCGGAAAAGTACAATATCCCCTACAAGACCGACATCTATCCCTTCTACGGGTCGGACGGTGAAGCCTTCTGGCGCAGCGGCGGGGATGTGGCGGTGGCCTTGATCGGTCCCGGCGTGGATGCCTCGCACAACTATGAGCGTACCCATACCGAGGCGCTGGTCGCCACCACCCGCTGGTTGGTTGCATACCTGCTGGAGGAGTAACCGCTTGAAGATTCACTGGTTGTACGACCAATTGAAGGGACCAACCAACACATGAAACCCGGAACTATTCGGCTGTTCTCGTTCATATTGCCTATCTTAACCACCGTTTTGGCAATTCTTTTCCTGTTAATAGCCTTTCTGCCTTATGATCTGCTGCGCGAGATGGGAGATACTCTGGCAAAAGACGGACAGTTGGAATCGCTTACGCCGGAACTGGTCTCGAGGCTTCACCAACCAGCGATCATCATCGCTTTATTTCTATTTTTAGCCAGCGGTCTTGCATTCGTTTTCCATCGCCGTTTTTCGAAGTTCCTGGATGTTGCGTCCCAACATGTACAGGCAGCATTGTCGTATTTCAAGCGTGATTCGAGCATGTTCTGGAAGGATGTAAAATCTATTCGCATCCATCGGCATGAAGGCATTATTCTGGCGCTCATCATCGCAGTCGGGTTTGGATTGCGGGCGCTGCTCCTCGACCGTTCAGTTGAGTTCGATGAGGCCTATACGCTGATTTCTTTTGCCAGGAGGGGTTTTTCAAAGATCGTAAGTGATTATCATGTCCCCAATAACCACGTGTTGCATACGATCCTGGTTCGGGTCAGTTATTTACTGCTGGGGGACGAAATTTGGAAAATCCGTTTGCCGGCTTTTCTTGCCGGTCTGCTGGTCATCCCGGCCACCTACCTGCTCGGGCGGATCCTCTACAACAGGGAAACCGGTCTTGTCGCATCGGGTATTGTGGCTACACTGCCGCTGATGGCGTTGCAGTCATCCATTGCCCGCGGCTATCCTGTTCTTGCTCTCCTGACTCTCGCGAGTTTTATCCTGGCCGCTTATCTTATCAGGAAGAGGAATTTACTTGCCTGGAGCCTGTTGGTTCTTTTTTGCGCGCTCGGTTTTTACACGGTTCCAACGATGTTATATCCATTTGGAGTCCTTTTTTTCTGGCTGTTCCTGTCGGTTGTGGATATAAACAAAGAACAATACTCTCTGTGGAGTTGGATAAAGCATTTATTACACGCTGGAATTTCGACGGCCATTCTCACGGTTGTTCTTTATTTACCCATCATGCTCAACCAGAATGTCTTCTCTTTGTACACAACCTCTTCAGTCATGAAACCTCTTGACATGGAGAGTTTCATAAACATGTTGCCCGGGAAAACTACAGACCTGATCCAGGATTGGTTGACCGGTTTGCCTCAGCTCATCACCCTTCTATTCGTTTTTTGCATTGCGATCAGCCTTCTTAGAATAAAAGAGATCAGTAAATATAAAGTCCCAATACAATTCGCCACACTTGTTGCTGTTTTGTTACTCCTTCTTGCGCAGCGCCCCGACACTCCCGAGCGGATCTGGTTGTGGATCCTGCCGTTATTCGCGATCTGGATCGCATATGGCATCAGTATCCTCATGCACATGTTGCGAAAGATCTCGCCCATCCGGCATTTTGTAATCATTTTGCCGATACTCATCCTGGCTGGTTTGACAGTGAATGGTGGGGGATTTTCCACCTATGCAGCGAATGACCCGGCGACAGAGGAGGATCCCTACGCAGAACAAATCACACTCGCCATCCTGCCTCGCGTCTCGTCCAGTAGCACGATAGTTGTATCGGCGTGTTCGGATGCGCGCTACCGGTATTATTTTTCCCATTATGGCTTACCGCTGACCACCTTCTACGATCCGAGGAATCCGATGGGTTTCGAAGAGGCGATCATCATTGTGTACACCGAACCTCTCGATACGTGCGGATGGCTGGTGGGACAGGATGGCGTTGAAACGGTCATGGATGTTCTGGAAAACTACGGGCCTGCCTTGGATGCCCTTGATATCAACACCTTGCAAGTGGTGGAAGAGATCGAGTACGCGACCATATATCGTGTACTCGCAGCGCCGTAATTCGTATCCGCCTGGAGTCAATTAGAATAAAGGATGTTTCCATGCGTTTAGATGCCGCCCTGCCTCCCATCCACCTCGAGCATGTGCCCGAGATCGCCCGCGCCGCCGAAGGCATGGGATTCGCCGCCCTGTGGAGCACGGAGACCCAGCACGACCCCTTCCTGCCCCACGCCCTGGTTGCCGAACATACCGCCAAGATCGGGATGGGCACAGCCATCGCGGTCGCCTTCGCCCGCAGCCCGGCAACGGTCGCCTACACTGCCTGGGACCTGGCGGCGCAGTCCAACGGGCGCTTCATCCTGGGACTGGGGACGCAGGTCAAAGCCCACATCGAGCGGCGTTTTGGGATGCCCTGGCCCGAGTCGCCGGTTGGCAAGATGCGCGAGCAGATCGAGGCCATCCGCGCTTTCTGGGACTGCTGGCAGAATAACAGCAGGTTGAATTTCCGCGGCGAATACTACAAACTCAGCCTGATGTCGCCGTTCTTCAACCCTGGACCACTCCCCCTCACCCCCAGCCCCTCTCCAACAGGGGGAGGGGAATCCATCATCCCGATCTACCTGGCCGGGGTCAATACCGGGCTGGCGAAACTGGCCGGGGAATTGTGCGATGGTTTCCTGGTCCATCCGCTCAACAGCCGGCGTTACCTGGAGGAAGCCGTGCTTCCCGCCATCCGGCAGGGTGAGAAGAAGGGGAAGGACCGTCATACGGATATTGCCGTGACCGCCTTCGCCGCCAGCACGCCGGAGGAACAGAACTTCTGCCGGGCGCAGGTCGCTTTCTATGCTTCGACCCCGTCCTACCGCCCGGTGATGGCGCTGCACGGCTGGGAGGAAGTGGCGGAGAACCTTTCCGCCCTGGCCGCCCGGGGTGAGTGGGGCGAGATGTTCGGCCTGGTGACAGACGACATCCTGTCCGCTTTTTGCGTCACCGCCCCTGTTGAAGAACTGGCTCAGGCGCTGAAGGAACGTTACAACGGCATCGCCGACCGAATCACGCTCTACATTCCCTTCCTGCCGGGCGAGAGGGATGGGTTCTGGAAGGACTTGATCCGGGAGATGAAGGAATGAACTTCACCGAATATCAAACCAAATCCCGCAAGACCGCCAAATACCCGGCCATCGGGCATCCGGTCGTTTATCCCACCCTCGGGCTGGCCAACGAAGCCGGGGAGGTGGCCGGCAAGGTCAAGAAGATCTTCCGCGATAAGAACGGCATCATCGGCGAGGCCGAGCGCCAGGCCCTCGAAGGGGAATTGGGGGACGTTCTTTGGTACCTGGCCCAGGTCTGCACCGAACTCGACCTGTCGCTGGACGAGGTGGCCGAACACAACATCGTCAAACTCTACGACCGCCTGGAGCGCGACAGGATCGGCGGGGATGGCGACAACCGCTAAACTCTAATCATCCTCATACAAAATCCCAGCGCCTTTTTGGTACAATCAAAACCGATACTTCTTGTCCAATTGTGCGGGACGAAACTGGTTGTCCCGCCGGGAGAACCCTATGGCTGGTATGGAACGCTTTACCCAAAGGGCGCGCCGGGTGTTGAGCCTGGCCCACCAGGAAGCCGAACGCGCCCACCGCGACCTGATCGGCACCGAGCACCTGCTGCTCGGCCTGCTCGAGGAAGGCGACGGCGTGGCCGGGCGCGTCCTGCGCGAACTGGGATTGGAGGGCGGGCGGCTGCGCGAGATGGTCGAACGCCTGTCCCTGCCCGGCGGCGGGGTACGCAGCGGGAAACTGGAATTGGCCCCCGATACCCAGATGGTGCTGGAACACGCCATCGAAGAAGCCCGCAGCCTGGGACACCAGTACGTGGGAACCGAACACATCCTGCTCGGCCTGGTGCGGACGGAGGGCGTCGCCCTGGAGGCGCTAGGTAAACTGGGCGTGACCCCGGAACAGGTCCGCCGCCAGACGCGCCGCATCCTGACCGAAGGCGCAGCCGCGCCGGCCCCGGTCGGCGGGAGCGGCAAGCCGCAGCGACAGTCTACCACCGGCCCCAAGACCCCCCTCTCCGACCAGTTGGCAGTCGACCTGACCAGCCTGGCTGAAGAGAAGAAACTCGACCCGGTCATCGGCCGCCGGATGGAGATCGAGCGCGTCATCCAGATCCTGGCGCGCCGCACCAAGAACAACCCGGCCCTGATCGGCGAACCCGGCGTGGGCAAGACCGCCATTGTCGAAGGCCTGGCGCAGCGCATCACCGAAGGCGATGTCCCCGCCCCGTTGATGAACAAGCGCGTGCTCCAGTTGGATGTCGGTTCCCTGGTGGCGGGGACGATGTACCGCGGCCAGTTCGAGGAACGGCTCAAGCGCGTGATCGACGAACTCAAACAGTCGGGAGCCATCCTGTTCATCGATGAAGTCCACATGCTGGTGGGCGCCGGCGCGGCCGGCTCGTCGGTCGACGCCGCCAACATCCTCAAGCCGGCGCTCTCGCGCGGCGAACTCCAGGTTATCGGCGCCACCACCCTCAACGAATACCGCAAGCACATCGAATCCGATGCGGCGCTCGAACGCCGCTTCCAGCCCATCGTGGTGGAAGAGCCCTCGGTGGATGAGACGATCGCGATCCTGAAGGGCGTGCGTAAAATGTACGAGGACCACCACCACCTCGTCATCTCGGATGACGCCCTCGAAACGGCGGCCCGCCTCTCGTCCCGTTACGTGACGGAGCGCTTCCAACCGGACAAGTCCATCGACCTGGTGGACGAGGCATCGTCGCGC
>VGNO01000078.1 GCA_016865985.1 Chloroflexota bacterium
CCAAAGCGCCGCGTGCAGGCATGGATCTGGGGCTCGGCTGTGGGTGACAGTTCGATCACCTTGGCATAACAGCCATCTTCGAAGTTGAAGACGCCGTTATCGCTCCAGCCGTGTTCGTCGTCCCCGATCAATCCCCGGTTGGGGTCGGCCGAGAGGGTGGTCTTGCCGGTGCCGGAGAGACCGAAGAAAAGCGCCACATCCCCGGCCTTTCCGACATTGGCTGAGCAATGCATGGTCATGACATTGTCGTTGAGCGGCAGCAGGTAGTTAAGCAGGGTGAAGACTGACTTCTTGATCTCCCCACCATAACCTGTGTTGCCGATGATACATAGTTTCTGCTCGAAGTTCAACACGATGAAGGTCTCGGTCGGCGTCTGGTCGATCTGCGGGAAAGCCTTGAAACCGGGGGCGGAGATGACGGTGAACCCAGGCGCAAAGCGGCGGTACTCCTCCGCCGTCTGCGGCTTGATGAACATGTTACGGGCGAAAAGGCTGTGCCAGGCAGCCTCGGTAATGACCCGCACCGGCAGGCGGTAATCGGGGTCCGCCCCGCCGTAACAGTCCTGGACGAATACATCACGCCCCTGCAGGTAGCCCTGCAAACGGGCGAAGAGTTCGTTGAATTTGTCTTGAGCGAATGGCCGGTTGTACTGTCCCCACCAGATGTCCCCCTCCGTGTTAGATTCGCGGACGACGAATTTGTCGTTGGCCGCCCGGGCGGTGTGCTTGCCGGTATTGACTGCCACCGGTCCCAGTTTGGAGAGGCGCGCCTCGTTGCGGAAGATGACTTCCTCGTAAAGGGCTTCGGTTGGCAGGTTCCAGTACACCTTGCGCAAATTCGACAGGCCGAGATAATCCAGCCCGTAATCACTGCGGACGGCTGCCGCCTGGTCTTCGGCCGGGGTTTTGATGTTAAGAATATTGTTCATGAATTAATCTCCAGAGTGTCTTTGCAAGCCCCGCTGGTCGAGTAGCCCTGGACGTTCCTTGCGAAGGGCGTATCGAGACCGAGGGGCGAAGCAATCGCCTCACTACTGGAGATTGCTTCGTCGGGTTTCGATACGGCCTGGTCTCGACAAGCTCGACCAACACGGCCTACTCAACCCTCCTCGCAATGGAACATCATAGCCAGTCCCTCACCAGTTTCCGGTCGCCGATGTAGATCTCGGATGGGGCATTCGGGTCGAGCGCCCACTTCATGCGTTCGATGCCTTCGGTCAATTCCTTGACCGTCCCGGCGTAACTCAGGCGCAGGTGTCCTTCCATGCCGAATTCCTTGCCTGGCACGGTCACGACCAGCGCCTTCTTCAGCAGGAACTGGGACAGTTCCATGGACGAGTTCGCCACACTGCGGCGGAGGTAGGCCTTGAAATCAGGCAAGGCGTAGAACGTGCCCTGCGGCTTGTCACAGCGTACATCCGTGAAAGTGCGCAATTCCTGCATCAGCACATCGCGGTTGTTCTGGATCGTCAGGCGGAGCGACTCGACCACCGATTGCATCCCTGTCAGGGCTCCCTCGGCGGCGGCCTGCATCACCGGCGAGACGCAGGTCGTCGTCTGCGATTGGACGTTGGTCATCACCTCGACCATCTTGCGAGGGGCGGTCGCCCAGCCGATACGGAAACCGGTCATGCCGTAGAGTTTTGCCACCCCGTTGACCACGATGATCTTCGAATTCTCGACATCCCGGTCGGTGTACTTGTAAGCCGGGGCGGCCACCTTCCCGTCGAAGACCAATTTATTGTAGATATCGTCGCAGACCATGTAGATGCCCTTGCTCTCGCACATTTCCACGATTCGGGCGATCAATTCCTCCGGGTACACCATCCCGGACGGATTATTCGGGCTGTTGATGATGATGGCCTTCGTATAGGAAGAAACCACTCGCTCGATCTCATCGAAGCGTGGGATGAACGATCCATCCTCGGGCGTGACAACAACCGGGACAGCGCCGATCATGCGCGCCATCTCCGGGTAACTGACCCAGTATGGCGCCAGGATGACCACTTCATCCTGGGGATTGCAGACGGTGAAGAGGATATTCCACAAGGACTGCTTGGCGCCATCGGAGACGATGATGTTATAGGGTGCAGCAACGCGGTTGTAATTGTCCTCCATGTAACGGACAATGGCTTTCTTTAACGATGGCGTCCCATCTGTGGGAACATACTTGACATCCCCGCCGCTTAGTTTTGCCGCCGAACTAAGGATGGCCGTGATGGGGGTCTTGTTCTTCGGTTCGCCGATGCCGAGATGGATGACCGGCTCGCCCTTCTCGCGCAGTAGCCGGGCCTCCTCGTTCAAGGCGATGGTCGGTGAAGCGGGTATGGCGCTTGCCACCTGGCTTAGGGTCATGATCTCTCCTGGTTTAAACCACACGGCTTCTGGTCGGTCGGGGACCAGAAGCGCTCCGGTGGTTGGTAGTTACGAGGGCAGGCGCCCTGATTGCGCAGGATGAGGTTTCGAACAAGCGCAATCGCAACCGGTATTCCAGCCGCTCACGGGGGCATTATACTATACGGGCAACGCGCCCCCATCACGTCATTTGTCATATAATTGCTCAGCCTGGTTCGGTCCCGCAGACAGGAAACTCACCACCTTTTCCATGTCAGCCACTGTTCCGCAAGGAAGGCAGGTTGCTCCATCGTCGCAACGTTTGACCAGCCCACCCAGCACACTGCCAGGACCGATCTCGATGTATACATCCACTCCCAGCCGCTTCATCTGATGGACGGATTCCGTCCAGCGCACCCGCCCGGTCAACTGGGCGGTGAGTTCAGCGCGCAATTCTTCTGCCCTGACAACCGGCCTGGCCGAGATATTCCCGATGACCGGAATACCGGCATCCCCGATTGCCGCCGCCAGTACAGCCTGGTTGAATTTTTCCTGGGCGGCGGACATCAGCGGAGAATGGGCGGCCACACTGACAGGCAGGGGGAGCGCCCGTCTTGCGCCTTGCGACTTTGCCATTTCCAGGGCGCGTTCGAGCGTCTGCCGGTCCCCGGAGATCACCACCTGGCCGGGACAGTTATCGTTGGCGACCTGCACCCTGGCAGACGGGGCGCTGGCCTGGTCGCAGATGGCCTCCAGCGCCGCGATATCCAGTCCGAGTACCGCCGCCATCCCGCCCGGGTTTTCCTGCCCGGCCTGTTTCATCAGTTCGCCCCGGCGCCGGACCAGTCTTAAACAGTCCTCGAAAGGCAGCGCTCCGGCAGCAGCCAGGGCGGACAACTGGCCGAGGGAATGCCCGGCACAGCAAACCGGCTCCAGGTCCGGGATGCGTTCCGCCAGGACGCGCCAGGCTGCGATGGAATGGGTGAAGAGCGCCGGTTGGGTGGCAGCGGTATCGTTCAACGCTGCCTCCGGCCCTTCCCAGATGATCTTCGAGAGGGAAAAGCCGAGGATCTCGTCAGCCTGCTGGAAGGTCTGCCTTGCCACCGGGAAAGCCAAAGCCAGGTCCCGTCCCATGCCCACCTTCTGGGAGCCCTGGCCGGGGAAAAGGAAGGCGGTATGCATGCCCATTAAAACACCAACGGGCCGTGAGTGTCACGGCCCGTTGGGTTCATTTCTTTTTATCGCCCTTTTTTATTTCGATTACTTCGCGTCCTTTGTAGTGACCGCAACTCGGGCAGACAGTATGCGGGAGGACCATCGTCCCGCAGTTGGCGCAGGCGACCAGGTTGGCGGTTTCGAGCGCATCGTGGGCGCGGCGGCGGTCGCGGCGACCCTTCGAGTGTTTCCGTTTTGGTTGTGGGGGCATCTCTTACTCCTTCGAAATGATTGCTCTTCCGGGGGTCAAGCGGGCTGATTATAGCGGCTGTGGGAATTGGAGTCAAGTAAATATTATTTCACGGGACAACCATAACCGGGCAATGGAACTCATACAATTGGGATACCCCAACATTCTCCGACTCGAATTCCCATTCTGTTCCCGGAGAGCAGTACTGTTCCAACCAGGTTTTTTCGATCCCCAGGCTGGCGCCTGGCGAGTCGCCGGGCAGGAACAACCAAATGACGGGACGCGATTGGATCAGATCGTGGAACAACGAAACCGTACTTTCATCCAGAAATGCACCGGCATCCTGGTCGAAATTGTACTTCTCGACCTCGGATGGAACAACGAAATCATAAGGCAAGGATATCCACTCTGTACCAGCATCCGCCCAGTTCATCCAGAAATACCAGGCTGGTGAGCCGTAAGATTTCACTACTACAATATCATTGACCCTTTGCGTCTGCGAGATCACCTGCCTCGCCGCCTGGAAATCCGTCCGCCCGTAGCCATAAAGCGGATCGCCGCGATAGAAGAACGGCATGGCCAGTATCAGGAGGGTGACTCCAGCCAGGTGAGGGACTGTAAGCCAGGATCTCCTGTTTTCGAACAAGGCGCTTAATGCCAGGGCAGAAAGCACGATGAAGGCTGCTGCCATAAAAAATCCGCCCCAACCCGACCGGCTGATCGCCAGGTCGGCTGGCGCGCCGGAAAGGATCCACTGTATATGCCAGGTCAAGGGTGAGAGCCCCGCATCCCACAGCGCGCCGGTGGACAGGATGGCGGGGTCGCGCATCGCCATTTCAACATAATACTGATGGACCGGCGCCAGGATGCCCAATAACTGCACCAGGGCTGAGACCGTACCGGCAGTAAATACCAGGCGGATGCCTCCAGGTTTTTCCAACCAGCGGTCCAGGACAGGGGCTGCAGCCAGCGCCAAGCCAGGCATCGCCGGCAGCAGGTAACGTAGTCCCCAATTGACATGACCCCACCAATTTGAATCATAGAACAATCCCTGGGCAACGACCAACAGCGCCGTATACAACCATGCGGTCCAGGTTGTTCGCCAGTGACGGACCAGCCCGATCCCCGAGACCAGCAGGACCGGAGCATAAAGGAAGATACTCTTTGCAGGGCTGAAAAAAGGCGCTGCCAGGGCTTCCCAAAAATGACCATGCGACGACGCCAGTACATGACGCAGGACAGAGAAGTAATAGGCCGGGGAGAAGCGCGCCAGGGATTCGATACGGGAGGCCAGCAGGGACCAGGCCGTGATTAGCGCTACTCCCAGCGCCAGAAACGGAAGCAGGGACCTCCAGTGGACCGCTTTTGCGGTTGTGCGCCTGCCGCGCACGAGGACCATCAGCGGCAGGAGCGGGAGCGCGATCAGGACAGTATTCTTGGACAGCGCCCCCAGCAGGCTGGCAAGCGCGAATCCACCCCAGGCCGCAGCCAGCCTGCGGGATATCCCCTCCGCCTGGCGTTTAATGACAATGACTGTCTCTGCAAACAGCCACGCCAGTGACAGGAACAACATCGCCAACGGGTCGCGGAAGTAGGTGCGGCTGGAAGGCCAGACAGTCGTCCCCAGGCCGAACAACAGCGCCACGGCCAGCGCCGTCCTCCTGGAATATCCCTGGAGGCGCGCCGTGCAATAGACGACAGTCCCGCAGGCGGCAACCACCCAGATATTGAATGTGAAGAGCATCTGGACGCGGCCGACCTGCATGACTTCCGCCAGCCAGGCCAGAGGAGCGGAGAAGAATGCCTGGGCAGGTTCGATCTCGAGCGCCCGGATAGCCAGTTCCTCGGGCAGGTTTTGATAAGCAAGGATGCGGCTATTACCATAGACACGCCAGTCGTTCGCCGGTCCATCGAATGCCAGGCTGAGAGTGCGCGACATGAGGAGATGTTCATCATCGGCGATGAACCGCCCGGAATAAGTAAGGCCATAAACTGAGACCAACAGGATGAATAACAGGCAGGCGGTCGGAAAATCACCCCATGAATCTCGTTTACTTATATTTAATCGTACTGTCCGCGCCATCCCAACCTTCTCAATCCCTCGCCCGCAGCCAGACGGATGGCCGCACGGCCAGCAGGATGCCCCGCAGCCACATCCAGATGAATGCCGGGACATAGAGCAGCGCCTGGATGTATGCCGCCCGCTGAGGAATACGCGCCAATCCAATAACGAGGTACCCGAAACCCGCCAACACCACCAGCCAGAAAGGCGCAGCCAGCCAGGGCCACCCGGCCAGGAGGATGCCCGCCAGCAGGCTGGCGAGGTAAAGAATCCACTTCGGACGCAGGAAAAGCGCCGCGAGCAGGCTCCAACCGCGCGGACCCTGCCGGAATACCTGCCAGGCTTCCCACCGGTACATCGCCAGCGCCTGCCACTGGCCGCGGAACCAGCGCGCCCGTTGCCGGGCTGCGGCGGTATCCGAACCCGGCTTCTCATCCAGGAGGCGCGCTTCATCGAGGCGGGAGATCTGGACTCTGCCGGCGGTGAAGAGCAGGCTGAGGGCAATATCCTCCACTTCCGTGCCCAATCGCTGGCGGACTTCATAAAGAGCCTGCGGATGGACAACCATCCCGGCCCCTCTCAGCCGCACCGGCCAGCCGAGCCGGCTCCGTAGCCGGTCCGACACCAACTGGTCGAGCAGTTCGGAGAGCGCCGCCAGACGACCGACCGGGTGGGCAGCCCGCGGGTCGACGAAACACTGATAGGCATGGGTTGTGTCCGGCAGGTTATCCTTCACGGTCCGAAGAAACCCCGGTTCGACGATGCTGTCCGCGTCCAGGATGACGAGGGCGGCGCAGCGGCGGAGATCTTCCCAATATGTCTCAACCAGCCAGGCCAGGGCTTTCCCTTTTCCCCGCTCGAACTCCGATCCGCGGACCAGGACACGCGCCCCGGCAGTTTCGGCCCGATCGGCGGTCGCGTCGGTGCAGTTGTCCGCCACCACGAGCAGCGAGTCATGCCTCTCCATTACAGCCAGGACGGAAGCGACTGTACTCTCTATGACCCCGGCCTCGTTATGGGCCAGGACGATGACCGCGGTGGCGGGTACCTGGTTGGGCATGGATTCTGGCCTGTGAAATCGGTTCCGATTGGATCCGGTCGGGTATGAGGAAGGGAGAAGCGCGGCGTAAGTTTACCGAAAAAGAGGCAGGAATGCAACGCACAAATCAGCAAGCCTTACTTCCCTGGCCGGTCAGAGAGAGAAGCCTGGAAACGCGGGCGCGCCAATCGTTCCGCTCGATGAACTTTTCCACCGCATCCCGCTCCAGGTCCTCCCGCCGAAGTTCACCTGCCAGGCGGACAAAATCGCGACCGTCCGCCGCGCAAGTCACTCCCGGGATGCCGCCCAGCGGCTCCAGCCTGGTTGCCAGCGCCGGGCAACCCATGGCCAGGTATTCATACAATTTCAACGGACTGGCAGCGTTGGCGATGGCGCCTGCTTTCCAGGGGATGAGCGCCAGGTCGGCATGTTGCAGATACGCAGGGATTTCCCGTTGTGAAAGCAACCCTAGGAAATGGAGGTTAGCCGGCGGATGCGGGCATTGGCCGCGGTAGTCTCCGATCACAACCAACGCCAGGTCCGGGTTTTCGAGCGCGACCGCGACCAGCAGGTCCCAGTCGAACCACTCGCCCCACAGCGCGCCGGAGTAGACCGCCACCCGGTCCGCCAGCGGCATCCCCGCCGGGCGCGGCCATTCCCGTTGACAGTCGAATAATTTCCGGTCGACGGCATTCGGCAGCAAGGTCACCTTGCGCCCGGTCTGTTTGCGGAGACGGACAGCCAGGCGGGGCGACACTGCCGCCAACACATGGCAGCGGGAGACTACCTCACGCTCAGCCTGCGGGTCGTACCAGGTCCCGCCGAGGGATGTCGCCCAGTCGTCGATCGCATCGTAAACCAGCCTCGCGCCGGCTGCCCGGAGATGCTCCAGGAGTGGAATGAAGTCCGCCAGGGGAAATTCGACCAGCGCGGCGAGGGAAGCCGTCCGCAACCAAACGCCGTGGACAGAGATGAATTCCCGCCAATCGAAATCCCCCAACCGGCAGGACAACAGGTTCGGATGGGAGAATGCCAGGTTCAGGTCCCGGCTTTCCTGCTTCGGGAATTTGTGGATGTAGACCACCACATATCCGCGGTCGACCAGTTCCCGCGCCAACTGGGTGCCGCGCGAACCGCCGCCGGTATCGTCGAGCGGAACGCCGGCCAGGATGAAGAATGCGCCTTTGGCCGCTGCAAAACGCCGGGCTGACGCATCGTCCCGCCGGGCAGCGCCGCGCAGGAAACCAGCCACCTGCGCCGCCTGGCCGAGGATCTTCAGGACAAGCAGGCCGGGACCCTGTTGTTGGCGGGCTGCAATTCCCAGAAACAGGCCCAGCCAGGAAGCAGCCACCCCGACCGGCAGGAGCAGCGCAACCGGCAGCGGTAGAAATGCGGCGAGCATAGCCAGGTTGGCGGAGGCCAGCAGGCACAATCCCAGCGCGCCCAGGCGCAGGGCGTATCGCCAGTAATAGGCGGCATGGACGCCCGATTCACCGTCCCCTTCCGCCCAGCGTCGTAACTTTTCAAGGTAACCCTTTATGGATCCCGGCGCGTCCCAGGCGACCACCGCCTGCGGGACGAATGCCCACCTCCCACCCTGGCGTTTCAGTTCGAGGTCGAAATAGGTGTCCTCGCCGGTCATGGTCAGCCATTCGGGGTAACCACCGACCTCCGCCCAGGCTGGCTTCTGGAATGCAAACGAACGCGATGACGGTAAAAACGTTTGCGGATCGACTGCCTGATTGGAGGTGTGTCCGTGCTCAAATAACCTCTGCACTCCGGATCCGTTTACCCGAGACCAGCCTGCAACCACGCGGGTATCAGGTTCGCATTCGAACGGTGCGACAATATTTAAAAGCCAATTGGCATCGAGTTGGCTGCCACAATCTGTTACAGCAATGAACTCATACCTGGAATGCTCGATCGCATAATTCCGACTGCAGGCAATGTTTGCGCCTGGCCTGGAGAATACGCTCAGTGGAACCGGGCAGCGGGCGCGCCAGTTCTCGATCATCGCCAGCGTCCCATCGGATGACCCGCCATCCACGATGACGATCTCGTCCGGGAGGCGGGCCTGGTTGCAGACCGAACGCATCCAGTCATCGACCCCGGCGGCTTCATCCTTGACAGCCGCAACCAGGGTCACTTTAACCCGCCGCAGCGCTTTCGCGCCTGCTAGCCTGCGCCGGTGGGGATACTCCGGGAAACATGCTGGATCATCCGCAAACAGGATGACCTGGCTGTTGTCGATGATGCTATAACGCTCCCGGAAGGCGCCAGGCGGTCGGGACATTCTCCTCAGGCCGGCAATAAGTCGCGCTTTCAGCCCGTTCCCCAGCCTGTGGGGATGGCGGATACCCGCCAGGATCCCACCTGCCAGCCGGGCGCTGCGGCTGCCGGGTGGCGACAGCCTCCGGCGGATGCCCCACAGGAGGGACGCCAACCTCCAGGCACGGCTGCGGTAGATCGCATCCAGGTCTGCCTTTAGGGTCGCGGCCTGCTCGCGGCTGGCGCGTAACTGGCCGGCTTTTTGCTCCAGCCGGGCATCCAGGCGGACGACAGCCTGGCGGGAAGATTCGAGTTCCCCTTTCCCCTCTTCCAGCCGGGCGGACAGGCGGATGATCTCCTCCTGCGCCTCGGAAAACAGCGAGAACCGTTCGAGTAGGAGCGGTTTCAAATCACCCGGTAATGGACGGCGCGGCGGGAGAGGCCGCCGGCCGCTGGCCCATTGCGCAACCCGGTCCAGGTCCAGCCTGGCAGTCCCAGCCAGCAACCCGCTGCGCCGGCGCAATGCCCGCTGCATCCCCGCCGCTCCCTGCCAGGCGGACTGCATGACGCCCAGGAGTCCCACCCTGTCCAGGTCTTCGATCGGGAGGGAATATCCCGCCATCCCGAGGTTGTCCAGCAGGTGGCGGACTTTCGGATCGTACGCCAGCCCGACCAGCGGGACCCCGGCGCGGGCGGCAAAAACCAGCGAATGCAACCGCATCCCGACCAGCAGGCGGCACTGCGCCAGCAGTCCCTCCAATTCTGCCAGGCCCGGCTGCAAGCGCAACAGGCGCGCTTCCCGCCGGTGTCGCATGGCATTCCGCACAGCCCGCGCCGCGGCGAAATCGTCCGTATGGGGCGACTCAGGGTTGACCTGGAAGGGGATAAAAACATAACGGCAGTGGACCTGTTCGTGGAATTCATCGAGGGCGGCCGCCACTTCCTCCTGCCAGGAATTGGACTGCTCACCCATCGCCCAGTATCTCAGGCAGATGCCAACGAGCGGGCGGTAAGGATCATCCACAATGTCCCCAGGAGGGGAATCCACCTTCCTCCCATCCAGGACGAAGGCGGGGTCGGGCGTCACTTCAATATCCCGCCTGTGGACGCCAAGTTCCCGGAGCAACATCCGGGATGCCTCGTCCCGCACGGTGACCTCGTCCGCCAGTTCGAAGGCGATGCGGGTCAAGCGGCGGCCTTCTTCGCTTGCCAGGGGACCGACTCCCACCGACCACAGGATGCAAGGTTTATCGAGCAGCCAGGCCATGAGCGGGAAACCGGCATAATAAGGTATCCCGGCGTGGAGCCCGGTGAGAAGGTTGCGGGTCTCCGCCCCCCAGTAATCGTGGAACAGGCCGCCGCCGCCCAGGAGCGCCAGGTCGCTCTCCCGAATGCGGGCGGTGATGGCCGTTACATCCTGCCAATGGACTGCCTGTACTTGGTGCGCGGCGACCGTTCGTAGAGGATCTCCGGAAACGACCACCACTCCCAGGTTGGGCGAGCGTTTCCGCAACTGCTGGAGGATCCCGGCCAGGATGGCTTCATCGCCTGTATTCCCGAAACCGTAATAACCGGCAAGGAGCGCCTGTCTCGCCATAGTCAGCCGGCGCTCTGTGAATGGTAGGCAGCGACCACTTCCCCCGCCGCGCCGATGAGTCGCACCTTCCCGCCTTCCAGCCAGGCGGCGCGATTGCAGCGCGCATGGACGGCTGCCAGGTCATGCGAGACGAGCAGAACGGTCGTCCCGTCCCGCACGAACTGGTCCATCCGGGCGTAGCACTTGGCTCGGAAGGTTTCGTCGCCAACCGCCAGGGTCTCATCCAGGAGCAGGATTTCCGGCCTCCAGGCGGTGGCTACGGCGAATCCCAGCCGCGCCACCATCCCGCTGGAATATGTCCGCAACGGAGAGTCGATGAACGAATCCACTTCTGCGAAAGACAGGATCGCCGGCAAAGCCGACTTGATCTCGCGGCGGGAGTGGCCGAGCAAGGCTGCATTCAGGAAGATGTTCTCACGCCCGGTCAATTCCGAGTGGAAGCCCGCGCCCAGTTCCAGGAGCGGGGAGACCGCCCCGTCCACCCATAGCCGGCCACTGGATGGATTAAGGACGCGGGCGACAACCTTCAGCAGGGTGCTCTTCCCGGCTCCGTTCGACCGACGATCCCGAAGCATTCCCCCCGCCGGATCGACAGGTCGACGTGGGAGAGCGCCCAGAAATCGCTCATGCGGATGCGGCCGCGCAGGAACTGGATGGCGTATTCCTTGAAACTCCAGAGTTTCTGCTCCGGGACGCGGTAGCAGACCGAAACGTCTTCGAGGGTTATGACCGGGCGGGACGGCTGCAAGAGGCGTGACATCCTGTCTAGATGCGATAGGTGAGTTCGTTGACCTTGCCGGTGAACGCCAGCCAGCCGAGCGCCAGCGTCCCCAGTGCGATGCCGGCGGCTGCCAGCAAGGTACTACCTTCCG
>VGNO01000079.1 GCA_016865985.1 Chloroflexota bacterium
GCCAGGCTCACCTCGGACTTTGCCGTTGTGGATGACCCGCGCGGCGAACCGTACACGTTGACCCTCGACCAGCCGCTCCCGCTGCTGCAGGGACAGGCGCTCTACCTGCGACTCCTGACCAGCGGCGGGGTGTTGACATTCTCCGGTTCGGCGGTCGCCAACGAGACCGATTATGATTACGGCCTGCCATTCAGGGTGGCAGGATACGATGGCTTCGGCGGCATCTATCGGGGAGACCTCAACCTGCAGGTTTACTGGGATGACAACGCCGACAAGTTGGCGCGTTTCCAGTCAGCGCTCGACCAGGCTGATTTCATCTTCATCCCAACCAACCACCAGTACGGGCAGATCACACGCCTGCCGGAACGATACCCGCTCACAACCGCCTACTACCGCGCCCTGCTGGGATGCCCGCAGGGACAGGACATCATCGCCTGCTACCGCCAGGCTGAACCGGGCATGTACCAGGGAGAATTGGGATTCGAACTGGCAGCCACTTTCGAATCCTATCCATCCCTGGGTTCGTGGACTATCAATGACCAGTCCGCCGAGGAAGCCTTCACATTCTATGACCATCCGAAGGTGCTCATCTTCCGCAAGACGGCCGACTATGACCCGGCCTGCGTCCAGGCCATCCTGGGCAGCGTGGACCTGGCCGGTGTGATCCATATGCTTCCCGGCCAGGCTGACGATTACAAGTCGCTGACCCTGCCGCTGGACCGTCTCGCAGTCCAGCAGGCGGGTGGCACCTGGTCGCAATTGTTCGACTACGACTGGCTCCAGAACCGGTACCCGCTGCTCGGGCTGCTGCTCTGGTATGCCTTCCTGCTGGCGCTCGGCTGGGCAGTCTACCCCCTGCTGCGGATCGCGTTGCCCGGTCTCGCCGACCGTGGATATCCGTTTGCCCGGCTGGCAGGCATGCTGCTCCTGGCATACCTGCCCTGGCTGGCCGGGTCGTTCGAGATCCCCTACTCCCGCCTGACGATCGGGATCGTCTTTGGCTTGATCCTGCTGGCTGGCGCCGGGCTTGCCTATACGCAACGCGCCGAACTCCGTCGTGAATTCAAGGAGAAAGGCGTATATTTCTTGGTATTAGAGGGCTTTTTCCTGGCCCTGCTGGTGATCGACCTGTTGATCCGCATCGGCAACCCGGACCTGTGGCATCCGGCCAAGGGCGGCGAGCGGCCGATGAACTTCTCGTATTTCAATGCCGTCCTGCGCAGCGTCACCTTCCCGCCTTACGACCCGTGGTTTGCAGGCGGGTACATCAATTATTACTATTATGGATATGTGATCGTCGGTACGCCGGTCAAGTTGCTGGGGATCGTGCCCTCCATCGCATACAACTTCATCCTCCCAACCCTCTTCGCCATGGTGGGTGCAGGCGCATTTTCCATCGGGTACAACCTGCTCTACCGTCGACAGCCTGGCGCCAACGGTTCTTCGTCCCGCCCTGCGGCCTGGTTGCCCCTGCTGGGCGGGATGGCCGCCTCGGCCGGGATGGTTCTGCTCGGCAACCTGGGCATCCTGCGCATGTATATCTGGGGCGCGCAGCGCTTGATCGTCCCGGATTCGGCAGCCATCGCCCGCGGCAACTTTCTCGAACGGACCCTGTGGGCAATCCAGGGGATGATAAAATCCGTCATGGGCGAGAAATTGCCCTACGGCGCCGGCGACTGGTACTGGTTCCCAAGCCGCGTCATCCCAGCCCCCGGCGATGTGGAGCCGATCACGGAATTCCCACTCTTTACTTTCCTCTACAGCGACCTGCATGCCCACATGATGGCCCTGCCGCTGACACTGCTCGTCATCGCCTGCGCCTTGTCCTTCGTCCTGGCCTTGCGCCATGCCTCCCACAGACCTGTCCGGGAACTGGTTCCTGCGCTGGTCTTTGCGGCGCTGGTAATCGGCGCCCTGAAACCGACCAACACCTGGGACCTGTATGCCTACCTGCCGCTGGGCGCGCTGGCGCTGGGATATGCCCTCTGGCGCTACTGGCCGGTGGACGGACCCCGCTGGGGGCTGCCGCCCGGCTTGCTCCGTCCGCTCTACGCCCTGCTGGGGATGACCGTCCTGGTTGGACTCTCCCTGTTGCTCTACCAGCCGTTCAGCCACTGGTTCGCCCAGGGCTACAGTGAAATCGACAACTGGAAGGGTTCGCACACGCCGCTGACCTCCTACCTGGCGCACTGGGGACTCTTCCTGTTCGTGATCGTTTCCTGGCTGGCATGGGAAACGCGCCAGTGGATGGCCTCCACCCCGGCCTCGGCCCTCGGCCGGCTGCGCCCATACCAGTTCTGGATCGAGATCGGCCTGGTCCTGCTCGTAGCGGCGGCGCTGGCGCTCGGCATCATGGGCATCCGGATCGTCTGGCTGGCGCTCCCGCTGGCGGCCTGGAGCGGGATCCTGGTCCTGCGCCCCGGGCAGGATGAGATGAAACGCGCCGTCCTCTTCCTGGTCGGCACCGCCCTGGCGCTGACCCTGGTGGTCGAACTGATCGTCCTCTCCGGCGATATTGGCCGCATGAATACTGTCTTCAAACTCTATTACCAGGCCTGGACCCTGCTTTCCATCAGCGCGGCTGCCGCCTTTGGCTGGCTGTTGCCGGAATTCCGCCGCTGGACGGAAGGCTGGCGTACTTTCTGGCTGGCCGCCGGCGGGGCGCTGCTCGCCATCGCCCTGCTCTTCACCTTCCTGGCGACCTCGGACAAGATGCGCGACCGCTGGGTTCCGGGGATCCCCCACACCCTCGACAGCCTGGACTACATGCAATACGCCAGTTACGGCAACTATGGCGTCACCATGGAACTCGCTGAGGACTACCGCGCCATCCACTGGTTGCAGGAAAATGTCATTGGGTCGCCTGTGATCGTGGAAGCCGCCCCGGCCGGTGTGCAATACGGCTGGCACTCGCGCATGACGATCTATACCGGACTGCCGGGAGTCATCGGGTGGGAGTGGCACCAGATCCAGCAACGGGTGCTCGACTCGAACGCCGTACGTGCCCGCGGCCAGGAAGTGGACCAGTTCTTTAATACCACCGACCTCTCGCTGGCGCAGGACTTCCTGGCGAAATACAGCGTCCGGTACATCATCGTCGGGCGGTTGGAATGGGCGAAATATACGCCGACAACCGAAGATACAGCCAACGGGCTGCTCAAGTTCGAAGCCTATGAAGGCCGCCTTTGGCAGGAGGTCTACCGCGACGGCCAGACCGTGATATACGAGGTCATCCCGGCGGACGAGGAGGCAGTCCCGTGAACGGACCCATCCTCCACATCGCCCACCGCTCTGCATGGCAGGCCGCCCTGCGCGCCGGCGTCTACGCGCCGGAATCGCTTGCCGTGGAAGGGTTCATCCATTGCTCGGAACCCTCCCAGGCGCTGCGGGTGGCGAACGCCTTCTATAAAGGGCGGAGCGGACTGGCGCTGCTGGTAATCGATCCTGGCCGCCTGTCGGCAGACCTGCGCTGGGAAGCGGGGAGCGACAAACCCGATGAACTCTTCCCACATATCCATGGTCCGCTCGACCTGGAGGCTGTCATGAAGGTCGTCGAATTCGAACCCGGCTCCGATGGATCGTGGAGCAGTATACCGCTATGAACGATATCCATATCCGACCTGCCCGACCGCAGGATGCCGTCCTGGGAGGCGAATCCCTGCGCCTGTCGCTGGGCTCAGTGGCGGTCCTGATGTTCGGGGCCGTCCCAGGCCATGCCATGCCCGACATCCTGGTGGAGATGTTCTCCCACCCCAGGGGCCGTTTCAGTCATTCCCACGGCCTGGTGGCCGAATGGCAGGGCCATGCCGCAGGCTTGCTGCTGGCCTATCCGTCCGCATGGCTGACGCGTCTCAACTTCCAGATGGGAAGTTACCTCCTCACTCGTTATGGTTTGGTCGCCCTCCTGCGGATGATCCTGCCCTTGAAGGATTATTCCCCGGTCAAGGAGGTTGGTAAGGGTGAATACTACATTGGCAACCTGGCTGTCCTGCCGGAATTCTGCCGGCACGGGATCGGCGCCGGCCTGCTGGCGGCCGCTGAAGGACAAGCCCGCCGGCTGGGGTTGACCAGGTGCTCCCTCCTGGTGGCGCTCGATAACGACCCAGCCCGCCGCCTGTATGAAAAATGTGGCTACAAGGTCATCCACACCACACACATCACCCGCAGTGGCGGCGGCGAGGATGGCGGTCACCGCATGGTCAAGACCCTTCCTGGTTAGGCATGGCTGACTTCATCTCCTGGTACATCGCAGTAACCCTGCTCGGCTGGCTGGCTTTCCCGCTCGCCTTCCGGCTATTCCCGACGCTCACCGACCGCGGGTACAGCCTGGCGCGGACCTTTGGCCTGCTGCTCTGGGGCTTCGGATACTGGCTGCTGGCATCGCTCGGCATCGCCCAGAACGACGCCGGCGGGTTGACCCTGGCCCTCTTCGTCCTGGCAGGATGTTCCCTGTGGGCTTGCCTGGCGCGGGACCGCGACGGCGGGTCGCCCCGGGCTGCACTGCTCGACTGGCTCAGGTCCAACCGCCGGCTGGTGATCGTTGTGGAACTGCTGTTCCTGGCCGCCTTCGCCTTCCTGGCGCTGGTGCGCGCCGGCAACCCGGAGATCGTCGGCACCGAAAAACCGATGGAACTGGCATTCATCAACGCCATCCTGCGCTCGCCGTCCTTCCCACCTGCCGATCCGTGGCTTTCCGGCTATTCCATTTCATACTACTACTTCGGATATGTTCTGGCAGCCATGCTGGCGCGCCTGACAGGTGCAGCCGGCAGTGTGGCTTTCAACCTGATGGTCGCATTGGTCTTCGCCCTCAGCGCGGTCGGGGCGTATGGGATCGTCCATACCTTGCTGGCAGCCTTCCGCCCGGCCCGGGGACCCGCCCCCGCTCCTGGCCGCCCGTCCCTGCGGCTGCCGCTCCTGGCGCCGATCTTCCTGCTGCTGCTCGGCAATTTCGAAGCCCTGCTAGAAGCGCTGCACCGGAATGGTCTTTTCTGGGATTTTTCGAGCGCTCCTGCTGGTTCTTCCTTCTGGTCCTGGCTCGATATCAAGGAATTGAGCGACCAGCCAACCCGCGTCGGTGGCTGGCTGCCGGACCGTTACTGGTGGTGGTGGCGCGCCTCGCGGGTGGTGCAGGATACCGACCTGAGCGGCGGCGTGCACGAGATCATCGACGAGTTCCCGGCCTTCTCGTATCTCCTGGGGGACCTTCACCCGCATGTCCTCGCCATGCCTTTCGCCCTGCTGGCGGTCGGCGTTGCCCTCAACCTCTTCCTCGGTGGCTGGCAGACCGACCGCGGCCTCTTCGGCCTGCGCATCACCCCCCCCGGTTTCCTGGTCTCGGCGTTGGTTGTCGGTGGGATGGCTTTTCTCAACACCTGGGACATCCTCTTCGTCTTTGCGCTGCTGCTCGGCGCCTACCTGCTCCATCGGACCCGGAATGCAGGCCCCGGCTGGGAACGAGTCGTCGAAACGGTGGAATTCGCCTTCCCGCTCGGGCTGGCAGCCATTTTGCTATACCTGCCCTTCCACGCCGGGTTTTCGTCGCAATTCGGCGGCATCCTGGCGAATATCGTCTGGCCGACGCGCGGCGCGCACTTATGGGTCATGTTCGGCGCCCTGTTCATCCCCCTCTTCGCCTTCCTGGCGCAGCGCTCATTCCAGAAAGGGGATCGCCCCAACTGGCTGGCAGGTTTCGGGCTCGCCTTGGGCTGCGGGCTGGCTCTGTGGGGCATCTCCTGGCTGCTGGCCTGGACCGTCTCCCGGGTCGACCCGAATGCCTCCGCCCTTTTCCTGGAACTGCAGGGAGTCCCCGGATTCCGGGAACTGTTCTTCGCCGCCTCCCAACGCAGGCTGGAATCCATCGGCGGGTCGCTGACCCTTATCCTGCTGCTCGGACTGGCTCTTTCGCTGCTCATCCCACTCTTCCAGTGGCGGAGAGGATCCCAGCCATCCCGCATCTTGGAGGGGGCTCCTGCCTCGCCCCCCGATGATCCTGCCCGCGCCTCCCTGGCCTTCGTCCTGCTCCTGGTCGCGTTTGGCAGCCTGCTGGCGCTCGGCCCGGATTTTGTCTACCTGCGTGACCAGTTCGGCACCCGGCTCAATACGGTCTTCAAATTCTATTACGAGGCCTGGCTGTTGTGGAGCCTGGCGGCAGCCTTCGGGACCGCCGTCCTGCTGCAGGGCCTGCGCCGGTTCCCGGCTGTCCTGGTCCGCATTGTTTTGGGTGTGACTATGTTGTCCGGTCTGCTCTACCCGCTCTTTGGGTTCCTGGATAAGACCCGCAATTTCGACCTGCTCCGGGCCAGGGACCTGTACCGCTCCTGCCGCGCCATACCCGGCCAGGACTGCCTGGAAGAAGCCCTGCGCGCCTGGGAAGACTGGACGCTGGATGGCGCCGCCCACCTCGACCGCGAAAATCCCGATGACGCCGCCGCCATCCGTTACCTGCTGGCTGCGCCTTATGGCGTTGTGGCGGAGGCGACGCTGCCTGCCTCCTACAACTACAATGGACGCATCTCCACCCACAGCGGCCTGCCGACCGTCCTGGGTTGGCCCGGCCACGAGAGCCAGTGGCGCGGCTCCTACGAACCGCAGGGGACCCGCATGGAGGATATGCGCAGCCTCTACGAAGCGCCGGATTGGGAAACCACCCGCCTCATCCTGGAAAAATATCACATCCGATACGTGGTGGTCGGCAACCTCGAACGGGCGACCTATACCGTCAACGAGACCAAGTTCAACAGTTTCCTGCGTGAGGTCTTTCGCTCCGGCGGACTGGTGATCTACCAGGTTCCGTAATCGATGCCGGAGGAGACAAATCGGACAAGGAGCATTACAATACTGCCATGATCCCCTACCGGAGTAGGCCTGAAACCATCCTCTTCCTCCTCGCATTCGTTCTCGCCCTCCTGCTGCGCCTGGGCGGACTGGGCGTTGCGCCGCTCTCGGATTACGAAGCCGGATGGGCGCTCCAGTCGCTGGCTGTGGCCGGTGGGGAAGATCCTGCATTGGACCCCAACCCGGCTTATATTTTCCTGACTGCCGTCGGTTTCTTCATCTTCGACGCCACGAATTTCCTGGCGCGCATCTGGCCGGCGTTGGCGGGAAGCCTGCTGGTCCTGGCGCCTTTCTTCCTCCGGCGCGAGTTGGGACCGATCCCGGCTGCCATCCTGTCCCTTGGCCTGGCGATCGACCCCGGGCTGCTGGCGCTTTCCCGCCTGGCCGGCAGCCCCCTCCCGGCGTTGGTCTGCGCCCTGTGGGCCTGGATCGCCTGGCGCGCCGCCCGCCCGGGCTGGGCTGGCGCCTGCGCTGCGCTGGCGCTCCTCTCTGGCCCGTTCCTATGGTCCGGCCTGCTGGGGCTGGGGATCGCCTGGCTGGCAGTGACCCTCCTGCCGGGTCGCCGCCCCGCTTCTGGGGATGCTGCCGGTAGATGCCTCACCCCCCCCGCCTGGGAGCGATTGAAACCGGCCCTCGGTTGGGGCCTGGGAGCGCTGTTGGCAGGCGGCAGCCTGTTCCTGGTCGCCCCGCACGGATTGAGCGCCCTGGCAGCCTCCATCCCGGCTTTCCTGGAAGGCTGGTGGACCCCCTCCGGCATCCCGCTGCGACACCTGTTGATCGCCCTGCCAGCCTACGCCCCGCTGGCGCTGGTCTTCGGCATTGCCGGCCTGGTGCGCGGCTGGGTCAAAGGCGACCGGCTGGCGATCGGTCTCGGCTTGTGGTTCCTGTCAGCCTTGCTCCTGGCGCTGCTCTACCCGGGGCGTCAGGTCTGGCACCTGGCCTGGGCGCTGCTCCCGCTCTGGGCGCTGGCTGCGCAGGAAATCTCCCGCTGCCTCGACCCGCAGGGCCTGTCCGCCTGGGAACTGGCCGGGGTCAACCTGCTGACGCTGGCGATGCTCGGCTTTTCCTGGCTTGATTTTGCCGGCCTGCCCGGCCTCATCTTCTCCGACCCGGTCGGGCAGACGCGCCTGATGCTCCTGGCCGGCGCCCTCCTGCTGCTCGGCCTGAGCCTGCTGCTCATCGCACTCGGCTGGTCCGAAAAACTTGCCAGGATCGGCCTGGCCTGGGGCGGCGGGTTGGCGCTCATCGTCTTCACCATCGGCGCAGCGACCGGCGCAGCCGGTTTCCGCCCGCAGGAGACGGACGAATTATGGGCGGTAAATCCTCAAGTCACCCAGGCTGACCTCCTGCTGGGAACCGTCCAGGATCTCTCCGAATGGACATTGGGTGCAGACCGTTCCCTGGCCGTCACGATCTATGATATCGATTCGGCAGCCCTGCTCTGGCTGTTCCGCGCCTGGGAAGTGGAAAGTACCCAGGCCCTCGACCCGACCCAGGCCCCGGCGCTGGTCATCGCCCCCCAGGGTGTGGACCTGGCACAGGTTGCATCCTACCGCGGGCAGGATTTCTCCTGGCGGCGGGTTGTGAATTGGGACCAGGCGATCCCGGGCGATTGGTTGCGCTGGATCGCCTTCCACGAAATGCCCTCGCAGGACGAATGGATCGTGCTCTGGGTGCGGGAAGACCTGCTGCCCGATGGCGGCGACCCGTTACTCCAGCCATAGGAAAAGGCCACGATGATCCTCCCTAATATCATCGCCATAGACGGCCCGGCGGCGTCGGGCAAATCCACCCTCGGGCGGAGGCTGGCTGATGCGCTCGGTTACCTGTTCTTCGATACCGGCGTCATGTACCGCGCCGTCACCTGGGCTGCCCTCCAGCGCGGCCTGGATATCAGCGATGAGGCCGCCATCACCGCCCTGGCGGAGGCCATCGTGATTGATATCCGTCCCCCCTCCCAACCCGACGGCCGCGCTTGTGACGTGCTTGCCGATGGGCTGGATGCCACCTGGGGAACGCGCGCCCCTGAGGTGGACGCCAATGTCTCGCCGGTTTCGGCCTATGCCGGGGTGCGCCGGGCGCTTTCGCTGCAGCAGCGGCGGATCGGCCTGCGCGGCCGGGTGGTGATGGTCGGGCGGGATATCGGCACGGTCATCCTGCCGGAGGCCGACCTGAAAGTCTACCTGGACGCCTCGGCCGAGGTCCGCTCACGCCGCCGGTTTGACGAGGTTATCGCCCGCGGCGAAAAGGCTGATTATGAACGCATCCTGGCCGGGGTCTGCAACCGGGACCAGATCGACTCGACCCGCGCCGTCGCCCCCCTGCGCCCGGCAGAGGATGCCGTAATCGTCGACTCTGACAAAATGGATGCCGACCAGGTCTTCCAGTATGTGGAGGCGTTATGCCGCAAGTAAATCCCTACCGCGTGGCCTTCTGGCGGCGGCTGGCGCGCCCCTTCCTGCGCCTGGTCATCCGGTCGATCTTCCGCATCCTGGCTCCGGTCAGGATTACCGGTAAGGAAAACATCCCGCCTGCCCCCTACGTGGCGGCGATCAACCATGTCTCGCTCTTCGACCCGCCTTTCATGATGGCATTCTTCCCACGCATATTGGAAGTAATGGGCGCGGCGGAAGTCTGGCGGCGCCCTGGCCAGGGGATCCTGGTGCAACTCTACGGCGGCATCCCGGTCCACCGCGGCGAATATGACCGCCAGTTAATGGACACCGTGCTGGATGTCCTGCGCTCAGGGCGTCCCTTATTGATCGCTCCGGAAGGGGAACGCTCGCATGTAAGTGCCATGCAGCGGGCAAAACCCGGTGTGGCTTATATCCTGGAAGAAGCGCAAGTCCCGCTCCTGCCGGTGGCCATCGTCGGCACGACCGATGACTTCTGGCAGCGGGCGGCGCGCGGCGAAAGGCCGTTACTGGAAATGCGGATCGGGAAGCCGTTCCGACTCCCACCCCTGGAAGGCAAAGGCGCCGGTCGCCGGGAGTCCCGCCAGCGCAATGCCGACCTGGTGATGGCGCATATCGCCGGGCTGCTGCCGGAAGACTATCGCGGGGTCTATGCAGAAACAGCCATCCATCCCCGAGAAACCGGTCAGTGACCTGTGGCGGCCGGAACTGACCCGGCTGCCGACCCGGAATCCAGCCATGCGCCTGACGCGCTGGTTCGTGCGCGGTCTGGCGCGCATCCTGGTCTTCTTCTGGATCCGGCTGGAGGTCCATGGGGCGGAGAATTATCCACAGCAGGGTCCGGCGCTGCTGGCGCTGAACCACCTGGGGGACGCAGATGCAGTCGTGATCCTGGCCGTTCTGACACCCATGCCCGACTTCATCGGCAAGATCGAACTATATGACCTCCCGCTGCTGGGCGCGTTGATGGATGCGATGGGCGTCATCTGGGTGCACCGCGGCCGACCGGACCGGCGGGCGCTAAAGGCTGCCCTGGATGGCCTCGCCCTGGGGCGGATCATCGGCCTTGCCCCCGAAGCCCGCGAGAGCCTGAGCGGTGTGCTGGAATTTGCCACCGAGGGCGCGGCATTCCTGGCGCTCAAAGCGGGCGCCCCGATCGTGCCGGTCACGTTGACCGGAACCGAGAACGACCGCCTGTATGGAAATATGAAACGCCTGCGCCGGACGGCTGTCAGCCTGACGGTCGGCAGGCCCTTCCGCCTGCCGGGCGGCATCGACCGCCCGACCGCCACCCGCCTCATCATGGAGACCCTGGCGCGCCAACTGCCGCCGGAATACCGCGGGGTCTATGGCTATGTGGGTTGACGCAACATCCCCGTCCACAACCTGCCACCATGCCCCCTGGGGAAGGACGTTGACAAGGGTAGACCCTGCACAGGCTTCCACCCCATCCATATAAACAGTTGATGAAAGCGCCCCGTCATATCCTTCCGAAATCCCGGTCGCCTGGGTTTGAAAATCAGCCGTCGAATCGGACAAAGGACTTATCGAAAAAAAGGAACCATCCTTACCAAAATCAACCCGAATTTCGCTGGATGATGAGTCATATATCTCACTTGTAACAACCTGGGTTTCCCCAACGCGCAGATAAACCGGATTGATATTTAAAGTACAGGAAGAATAATCGCCTAAAACACTCGATGAAGCCCAACAGGAAGCGCTTTCCCAATTAACCACCCTGAAAAAATAAGCCGTGCCCAGGGAAAGCCCGGAAATATCATAATAGGTAGCGCCAAGTAAAACCGATTCATCTGAAACGACACAACTTGAACCCAATGGACACCCTGCCTCAACCTCGCTCTTTAGACTCCCCACATAAACTCTCTGACTTACACCGCCGGAGCCTTGCGACCAGGAAAGCCGCCAGGTGGAACTTCCCGCCTGAAGAAGGGATAGATTGGATGGGGAGCCAAGGGAACAGGAAGCGGTTGGAGCGGGAGTTGGGGTAGGTGTAGGCGTAGGTGTCGCTCCCACATACCTGCAACAGGAACCTGTTAATGGTGGTGAAACCGGCTCTTCTGCGCAATCATTCTCTAAAGGATCCGCCCCAGGATCGCACTTTCTAAAACTAACACCAAAGGAGTATCTGCACACTCCAACTTCGTTTCTACAATTGTAATCTTCTCTAT
>VGNO01000080.1 GCA_016865985.1 Chloroflexota bacterium
AGGCCCCGAACATGAGCGCTGCCATCACCGGCAGGCGCAACACCTTCCAGCGCAGTTTCAGCGTGTTCCCCAGCCCTTCGCCTGAGGAGACCAGCCAGATGGAGACCAGCGCCAGCAGGAAACCGCCCGTTTTGACATAACCGGGGAAGCCTTCGGTCACGGCGCTGACCAGCATCGGGATGACCGCTCCCAGCAGGCCGGAGACCGGCGCAGCCACGCTCATCTGTCCCTCGGCCAGGGCGCGGTAGAGGAAAGTCAGCCCGAATGTGCCGGCGGCGCTGGCGACCGCCGCCAGGACCAGGGTGAGGAGCGGAGGCAGCGCTTCCTGGTAGATGAAAGGCAGAGGGAGAAGGACGACCAGCCCGGCCCACTCGGCGGTCAAGACCACGCGGTAGACATTGGCGTGACGTGAACTCACCCCCCCGGCGAAATCGGCCGCGCCCCACAACAGGGCGGCGCCCAGACCATAGAAAACCGGCAGGAGGGCGAGGCTCATTCCTGGAGTTCTTTCCGATAGAACCGGTAACGTTTGTAGATCTTCGCCCCCATGTGGTGCGCCAGCGGCCAGGTGTCGGTGTTGTTCTCCCCGGTCAGCGAGAGATCGGCCCAGGTGTAGCCGCGCGCCGCGGCGCGTTTAGCCATCTCTTCGAACATCAGCAGCGCCAGGCCGGTATCCCAGTATTCGGGCGCCATCACCACACTCTTGATCGCCAGGCACTTCGGCTTTTTCTTTTGATAAGCCAGGGCGCGCAGGGCATCCCACGGATACCGCAGGCCGTTCAAATGGATGAGCGTCTCGTTGAAGTTGGGGACGCCGGGGAAGAAGCCCGCCGGTTTTCCGTCGACTTCGGCGAAGAGCACCAGGTCGAGGTCCACCAGGTCGAGCAGGGGCAGGATGATGGATTCGATGTCGCCGCGCGTATACGGGACATGTTCTGGCATGTGTTCCAACCCCCGGTTCTGGAGGTAGACGATGCGGTCGATCTCGGCCTCCATGTCGGCCCGGTTGGCGCCCCGCACTGTAAACTGCGGGTTCTTCCGGCGCACCCTCTCCGCCACCCGCTCCAGCCGCCGGACTTCGGGAGATCCGAGGTCGATGTCGACGGCGTAAGCCAGGCCGTCGTCGCCGTTCTTGCTGAACCCGTAGCGCTCGAAGAACTCCTGGTAGTAGGGCGGCTGGTGCCCGCAGTAGATGGCGGGCGGGCGGTCGCGCCCCTCGACCAGGATGCCGCGGGAATCTTCCCGGTCCAGGTTGTAGGGACCATACAGGGACTTCATACCTCTTGCGCGCGCCCAGCCTTCTGCGTGCCGGAACATGGCTTCGAAGACGGCATAGTCTTGCACGCACTCCACGAAACCATACAAGCCCTCTGCGTAGCCCTTGTGCCGGGTGTTGTTCCGGTCTTCGGCCAGGCAGAGCGTGCCGACCGGCCTGCCATCCCTCCAGGCGATGAAGAACTCGGCCTGGCCGTCCTTGAAAAAGATGCCGCGTTGCGGGTCGGTCGTCCGCCGCCGCTCAGGCAGCAACGGCGGGACCCAGAGCGGGTCGCGGGCGTAAATGCGCCACGGGAAGGACAGGAAGAGCCGTTTCTGGCGGGCGGTCCGGACCTGGCGGACTTCGATCATCTGTTTTTCAGGTAAGGTGAAAGGTTGAGCATGGCAGCCCGGGCGAACGGGCGGGCCAGCGGGATGAAGAGCCTGCGCCAGCCGAGCAGGGCGGCGATCTCGCCAGTGATGTCCTCGAACGAGTGCCGCTGGTACTGGAGCAGGCGCTGGCTTTCGTCGGTATCCAGCCAGTCGGTGACATATTCCTTCTTCGTGAAAGCCTGCTCCGGCAGCGGGCCGATGCCCATCGCCTCCAGCAGGCCGAACAGGAACTGGCGGTAGGTCACCTGGCAGCGCGCCCCGCCGCCGACCAGCAGCAGGCATTTCCGCCCCCACAGTTCGGTCACGCCGATGGCATTCACCACCGCCAGGGCGGCGTCTGCCGGGTGCATGGTCTCGAAGCGCTGGTCGAGCGGGATCTCGAACATGATCGGGTGGCCGGAACGCAGGGCGATGAGCGGCATGTCCGAGAAGCGGAAGATAAGCCAGTCGAGGGTCGATTCGCGCACCAGTTTCTCGCCCTCGATCTTGGTCTCGGTATAGACATCGTTGGCTTGCACCGGGTCTGCGGCTGTGCGCGGCGGCGGGAGTTCCTTCGTGTGGCCGAACAGGTCGAAACTGGAGGCAAAGAAGAAGCGCGGCGGCCTGGGCTGGGCCTGGCAGGCCTTGACCAGGTGATAGGTCCCGTGGGTGTTGACCTGTCGCGCCATTTCGGGCTGCTCATCGCTCAGGGGCGGGATGATGGCCGCCAGGTGCAGGACCACATCCTGTCCCTTGACCGCCGCCTGGATGCTCTCCGGCAGGCGCAGGTCACCCCAGGCGGTTTCCACCCGGCTGCCGAATTGGGCTGCAGTCTTGAGGTTGCGCGGGGTCTGAAGGTCGAAACAGCGGACCTTGTGGCCCTGCCGCAGGAGTTCCTGGAGAGTGTAGGTCCCAAGGTTGCCGAATGCGCCGGTGAGCAGGATATTCATGGTCTGGCCTCTGGGTTAGGATGTGGGAAGTATAAACGATTTCCAGTCGATGGAGAAAGCCAGTGTGTCAGCCTGCAACCTTGCCGGCGGCCCGGGCGCGTTCCAGGACTCTGCGGGCGTTCTTGAGCAGCGGCATATCGATCATCCTGCCGTCCAGCGCGTAGGCTCCCTTGCCATCTTTCTGGCTGGCGTGGAACGTCTCGACGATTCGACGCGCTTCCGCGATGGCCGCCTCGGACGGAGTGAACGCCTCTTGCGCCACCTGAACCTGGTTCGGGTGAATGACCTGTTTCCCGCTGAAGCCGAATCCTGCTCCCTGCTCCGCTTCCGCGCGCAGACCGTCCGCGTCCTTGAAGACAATGTAGACGATGTCTATGGCCTGCAAGCCAAACGCCGCGCAAGCCGTGACGACTGACTGGCGCGCGTACAGCAACTCGGACGCGTCCCGCGTCCGCCGCGCGCCGATCGAGGCGGCGAAGTCCTCCCCGCCGAAGATGATGCCGTCCAGGCGCGGATGCGACGCGATCTCCTTGAGATTCAGAATCCCTTTGGCCGTCTCCACGCCGACCAGCATCCGAATCGAATTGAGCGGCCAGCCATATTTCAACTCGGCGGCTTCGATGATCTTGCTGCCCCATTCGATTTGATCGAGCGATTCGACTTTGGGAATCACGATGCCATCGGGACGGAACGGCAGGACAGCGTCAATATCCTCGCGCTCCCAACCCGTCCCCACCGAGTTGATGCGCGCCAGTTTTTCGCTTTTGCCGAAATCCAGTTCTTGCAGGGCATTTGCTATCGTGGCGCGTGCCTCAGCCTTGCGGTTGACGGCCACGCCGTCTTCCATGTCCATGCAGATGCAGTCCACGCCGAGGGTGAGGGCTTTTTCGATCTTGCGCCGGTCGTCGCCGGGCATGTAGAGAAGGGCGCGTCGGGAGGGCATGGGTCGAATCTCTTGGCTGTATTTTATCGCCATTTCCCATACAAAGGGACAGCCCGCCTTTCGGCAGGCGTCGGCTCGGAGATGCTATCTCCGAGGGGGTGTCGCTATTTTACCCCAGGACTATCGCCATTCCATGGGGCGATGAATTACAAAGCCATCTGGTTTTATCACCTCATCTGGGAACACGCTCTTCGAGAGTTTGTCCCGCCCGATGAAATAAAAACCATGCGCGGTTCGTTGTAACGCGACCGATGAACGAGCGGGAGGGAAAGCAACAACCACCTTTTTGTTTTTGAATAATCTTTTCATTGCCTTGACTGGCCCGACCAAATCGCTATCGGCTGATATGAGCAACGCGGTATCGAATTTGTCTTGAAAGGCATCGGTCATTAATTCGACCGCAATATTCACATCCGTCATTTTCTCGTGATGGGTTTCGTAGGTGTGCCCACAGTTTCGGCAGGTTACTGGCGTGGCGAGAAAATGCCCATAGAAAATCTCAAGTTTTGACAGGGTTTGTAAGGCCTCAAGAAAAACAGATTGTCTCTTGTGACGCCCTTCTGGGAAATTCACAATTGTCGTGAAGTACTTTGTGCCAACCAATTTTTGACCCGGCTTGACAAGATGCTCTGCCAGCAATTGGATGTTGAGCCAATAAAACCATTTCCACTGCTTGTGCCGCAAGCCGTAATAAAGGTTATAGCCGTCAATGTAAGCGAGGACACGTTCCATGGGGGTATTCCCTTCCTGTTAAGAGACGACCCACCTTTCGGTGGGCGTCGGCCTGGAGATGCTATCTCCAGGGGGGTTGATTGGATTCTACACGGTTAAGGCTCATTGTCAATACTTTTGTGAGAGTGACGATTTCATCAAGGTTTCATCTCGTACGCGTCGCGCAACGCGAACACCTCGTTCTGCCAGACGCGTTCGAAGCGCGCCATGTCTGTCACGGGCTTGCGGATCATTTTGAGACAGATGTCCATTTGCTGGGAGGTGGCGCTGGGTTTGCTGTAAAGTTGAAGCGCATACTTCGAGAAGTCGCGCACCATGAAGTCGGCGATCTGGTCAACGGTGTCGTCGTCAATTTGATAGAGACGCGCGTTCTCGAGGATGAGTTGACCGTAGACGACCAGCGTGAACAGTTCGCCCAAGGCGAGGAGGAAGTCCGTGTCCTTTTGCTGGACCTCGGACGGGGTCGCGGTTGCGAGGAAAATTTTCAGCGCTTCGATCTGCTCGCGGAAGAGACGAATGTTGGGCAGGTCGTAGAGTCCGTAGGCCAGGTTGTAATCGTGGAATTGGATCTTGCCGAGTCCCTTGGCGGCTCCTTGATGGAAGAGGAAGTCGTCGTTTGCGATATCGCTGCGCGTCAGTACGGGCGGATACTCGCCAGGCATGAAGAAGTAATTCGCCATGAACTTGACGATCAGCGCGATGTTGACGTGCACCGTCCCTTCGAGTTTGGGCAGGGCGCGGATGTCACGTGCGGCCATCTCGAAGTACATGTCCTTCTCGAAGCCCTTGGCGGCGATCACGTCCCACAGCAGGTTGATGACTTCCTCGCCCTGGGTGGTCACCTTCATCTTGACGGTCGGATTGTAGAGCAGGTAGCGGCGGTCAGCGGGCGAGGCGGCGCGCATGTAATCCGCGGCGCGCAGGGCGAAGAGTTTCATCGCTACCAGGCGCGCCCAGGCGTCGGTGAACATGCCGCGCACGTGGGGGAAGTCGGTGACGGCGAGCCCGTACAGGCGTCGGTGTGACGCGTGATGGATGGCTTCGTAGAACGCGTGGGCGCTGATCCCAATCGAAGCCCAACCCAGGTTGTACTTCCCGATGTTGACCGTGTTCAGCGCCGCGTTCCAGGCGTCTTGGCCGCGGTGGAGGATGTCCGCTTCGGTGATAGGGTAGTCGGTCAATGCGAAGTTGGCGACGTAGGATTGGCCCTCGGTGACGTTCTTGATCAGGTTGTAGTTGCGGTGGCGGTAATCGGCCGCGAAGAAAACGTACTCGCCCGTGTCGGCGAACTTGCCGAAGGTGGAGACCATCGGCGCGACGTTGCCGTTGCCGATGTAATATTTTTCGCCGTTGGCGAGGAAAGCGCCGTCGGGCTGGCGGGTGAGGGTCATGTCAGTGGAGTAGATGTCCGCGCCGTGCTGGCGTTCGGAGAGACCGAAGGCGAAGACTTCGCCATCGCTGAGGAGTTGCGCGGCCTTGCGTTTGAGCGCCTCGTTCGTGGACATCCAGATGGGTCCCAGCCCGAGGATGGATACCTGCCACGTGTACCAATACGCCAGCCCGTAGAATCCGAGAATCTCGTTGAACTCGCAGTTGCGCCAGGTGTCCCAGCGGGAGTCCGCGCCGCCCACTGCGTGAGGTGTGGGCGTGAGGAGCGTGGCGAAGAGTTTTTCTTTTTTCTGGAATTCGAGGAAGTCCGCGTACCAGACGCGATGATGGTCGTCATCTTTGATTTTCTGCTTGCCCTTTTCTTCAAAGAAGGCGATGGTTTTGAGCATGATCTGGCGGGAGGTTTCGTCGGGGTAGAAGCGGGAATGAGAATTGGGGTTGAAGAGGATCATGGGATGCTCCATCAAAAAAGGAAAAGAAAGAAGGTGTTTTCGGGTTGCGTCAAGTTGGCTGTTCTACCGACGCATTCGGTTCATTCATTTTTTTGTCATCGGAGCGCGCAGGCCGGTACTCAATTCCAATCAGGATGACTCAATGGCTTTCAATATCTCATCTGCGCGGAACAGGCGGTTGCGAGTTTTGCCTGTCATTTCTCGCAAAAGTCCTTCTTCTTGCAGTTTGGAAATATAACGCTGAGCAATCTTGTAGTCGGTCAAGCCAAGATCAGCTTGCACTTGTTTGATCGTCACGATGGGACGCCCAAGCAAGTAATCAACCAATTTGTTCAAACGGATACTATCGCGTTTGTCCAGATGCAGCCGATAATATTTTTCGCGTATGCCTTGCAAGTCCTGTACACACCGTGTTGTGATGTGAGACTGTTCGCGAACGCCTGTCAGAAAAAACGATAGCCACTCCTCCCACTTTCCGCGTTGACTTACTGCCAGCAAAAGATTGTAATACTCACTACGATTTTTCTCAAAGTAGCCACTCAAGTAAAGTAGAGGCTGGGGCAATAATTTCCATTGGCAGAAGAGCAATAAAATGAGCAATCGTCCAACGCGCCCGTTTCCGTCAAGGAAGGGATGGATGGCCTCGAATTGATAATGGATCAATCCTGCGCGCACAAGAGGCGGCAGGTCGGAGGCGGCATGGATGAAACCTTCCAATTGGCCCAGCGCTTCCATCAATTCATCAACCGGCGGCGGGACATATGTTGCCGTTTCGAGCGTGCTCCCTACCGCGCCGATCCAATTTTGTGATTGACGAAACTCCCCCGCTTTCCAAACATCGCCACGTACCCCTTCCATCAGGTGTTGGTGCAATTCCCGAATCAATCGCAGGCTGACAGGCAATGATGCCAACCGCGCTATTCCATAGTTAAGGGCAGTTACATAGTTATGCACTTCGCGCACATCCGAATTTGGATCGAGGAAAGATAGTTGTTCTGCCTCGTATTGATAGACATCGTCCAGCGAGGCGCGTGTCCCTTCGATACGCGATGACATGACCGCCTCTTGACGGACAAACGCCCGCACCATCACGTGCGGTTCAGAAAAATTCTGGCCAACCCAGGAAAGTTCCCCAAGAGCGCGTTCCGCTTCGCCGACAAGCGAAACCAGGTTGGCAGACCAGTTTATTTCAGGCGGCAAGGGGGCAGGCAAAAACGCCCAGTATCCCTTTTGGGTTCGGATTGCTTTACCAGTGGAAGAAGAGGAAAATTCTTGCGGATTCATAGCATGTTATTGACATTATAAAGCAAAAGTGTCAATAAGAATGGTTCTTATTGACACTTTCTGCCTTACATCATTTTCCAGATTCGAGGTTGTTCGGGATAACTTTCAACGTTCAACCTGCAACTACTTCACAGGCTTGAAATGCTGAATATCCAAAATCGAGCCAGTCCGTTTCGTCTTCGGTTTCAACACTGCCTCCATCTTCATCCCAATTTCCAGCGTGTCGGGATCGGCTTCGAGTTTGTGGACAATGCCTCCATCGCCAAAACTCACGAATCCCACGAGTTCAGGTTCATACAGCGGACGACCGTCGTAGTCCACGAAGACGAGGGTGAAGGTGTGCAGTTCGCCGACGAGACCAACATCCGTCCACTCGGTCAGTTCGGAGAGACAGCGTTCGCAGAAAGCGCGGGCGGGGACGTAGGTGATGCCGCAGGTGGGGCATTCCGCGCCCATGATCTTGCCTTCGTCTTTCAGCGCGCGGAAGAATTTTTCGCCAGCGATGCCGTAGGTGTAGCGGCTGGTGACGGGTAGGTTGCCGCGCCACGCGGCGGGGGCTTGGGGGTCGCGTTCGAGTAGGGTCATGGTGTAATCCTTTATTAACCGCGGAGAGCGCAAAGAGCGCAGAGATTCTTTTTGTTCTTCTCTGCGTTCTCCGCGTGCTCTGCGGTTAAATCGGTTTAAAGTAAAGAATGTCCGTAATCGCGCCCTCGCGCTCGGACTCGGGCTTCCACACAGCCTGGACGCGCATGCCGATGTGAACCTTCTTCGGATCCACCTCGCCGAGTTTGTGCATGATGCCGCCCATGATGACGGACGATTCGCTCAACTCGGACGCGCCGTCCAGCATGATGACGGCGGGAATCTCAGGCTCGGTGATGCGCTGCACGTCCCAGGTCACGTAGCAGAGCGAGAAGGTGTTGACCGTGCCAGTGTCCTGCACGGGGACGTATTCGCTCATCGGCTTGAAGCACCACTCGCAGACGGTGCGCGGCGGGACGACGATCTTGCGGCAGTGGTCGCAACGCGCGCCGAGGATTTGTCCGCGCTTGAGCGACGCGAGATACGCGCCGATGCCGACGCCCGTGTCCCAGGCGTAGTCGGCTTTCAACTCATCGTGGACGAACAGCGCCTTCCCATCCGCGAAGTCTTTCTCGCTGAGGGATGTGCCAGGAAAGTTTTTAATTCGTGAGGTCATGTTCGCTCCTTGGTTTAACCGCGGAGATTGCTGAGAGCGCGGAGATTTAATTTCTTTTCTCTGCGTTCTCCGCGTACTCTGCGGTTAAATCATCATCGTCCCATCACCACCACGGTGCCGACCTGCATGAGGTCGCCCCAGGCTTGCGCGACGCCGCGCTTGGGTTGGCCTGGCACCTGGCGTTCGCCCGCCTCGCCGCGCAACTGCCAGAACAGTTCGGCGATCTTCATCAATCCCGCCGCGGCGATGGGGTTGCCGACTCCGAGCAGTCCGCCCGAGGGGCAGACGGGCATGTTGCCGTCGCGCGCCGCCGTCCCGTTGATGTAGAGTTCGACCGCCTTGCCGCGATCCGCGAGTTGCAGACCTTCGAGATGATGCAGGGCTTTGTAATCGAACGGATCGTACGGTTCCGCGATGTGGATTTCCTTGCGCGGCTCCTTGATGCCCGCCATGTCGTAGGCCATCTTCGCGGCGTATTCCACGTAGCGCGGATAGACGAGGTCGCGGTTCGTCCAGTAGGCGGAGTCAAGATACCAGCCCACGCCCTCGATCCAGACGGGTTTGCTGGTGAGGCGTTTGGCGACATGTTCGGCGGCGAGGATGATCGCGACCGCGCCATCCGACACGGGCGAGACGTCGAAGCGTTGGACAGGCCACGCGAGAGTCTCGGAGTTGAGAACGTCCTCGACGGTGATGTTCGGTTCGCCGAGCAGCGCGCAGGGATGTCCCGCCGCGTTGCGTTTGTGCTGTACCGAGACGCGGGCGATGTCTTCCTTTTTGATTCCGTACGTGGTCATGTAGCGGTTCATTTCGAGCGCGAAGATCCACAGCAGGTTGGGCTTCAACGCGCGCTCGGTGGTGTGATCGAAAATGGTGACGAAGGCGGCCTGCGCGTGAGGGTAGAACGAAGACATCTTTTCCTCGGCCACGATCATCACCACGTCGAACATGCCCGAGGCGACGTGATACCAGCCCTGGATGGGATTGAAGACACCCGTCCCGCCGCCGACGTACGAACGCATGTAGGGCTTGCCCCAGCCTGCCGCGCCGTCGCTGGCGTATTCGCCGTTCATGTGGACGCCGTCGAAGGCGTCGGGCGCGGTGCCGAAGCAAGTGGCTTCGATGTCGTCCATCGTGAGTTCGCACGAGTCGAGCGCCATCTTGGCGGCATGCCACGAAAGTTCTTTCGGCGTTTCGAGCGCGCGGCGGACGAACTTGGTCATCCCCGCGCCGATGACTGCAACTTTACGCATAGTGTCTCCTTTGGGATTAACCGCAGAGACCGCTGAGATCGCGGATTTTTAATTTCTCTCTGCGCCCTCCGCGCGCTCTGCGGTTAAATGGTTTTGGTCTCAGGAAATTCATTGACGACGCGGACAAGCCCATGTTTTAAAATCTTTACGTTGAAGTTGATGAGCAATCCGACGTGCAATCCCGTCAGTTTGAGGTAGGAGAGGATTTGAGCCTTGTGGACAGCATTGAGCGCGTCAACTGTTTTCAGTTCAACGATAACCAGATCATCCACGAGCAAATCCAGACGATAGCCGCAATCGAGTTGGACGACTTTGTAGGTCAGGGGCAAAGGAACCTGCCTCGCCACTTTCCTTTTACGTTCCGCCAATTCGAATGCCGTACAAGCCTCATACGCCGATTCGAGCAGACCTGGTCCGAGCGCGCGATGAACTTCAATCGCCGCGCCGATGATGTCGTCGGTGATCTTGTTCAGGTGGTCAGCGCTTACATTCATTGTCGGCTCTCTTTATATTTACCGCAGAGACCGCTGAGATCGCGGAGATTTAAAAAATTCTCTGCGCTCTTCGCGCACTCTGCGGTTAATTCCTGCGGTCAATTCATCAACACCGCCACCGCGCCGCTGGTGGTGGGGACGCCGCGCCAGGATTGGACGAGGCCGACGTGGACATCCTCCAACTGACGCGCGCCCGCTTCGCCGCGCAACTGGAGGGCGGCTTCGAGCGTCCGATGCAGACCCGTGGCGTCGAGCAGGTGACCGACTCCCAGGCTGCCTCCCGACACGTTGACGGGGAACTCGCCTTCGGGGTTCAGGTCGCCGTTGCCGAGCAGCGCAGCCGCCTCGCCGAATCCGCAAACGCCCAGCGCCTCCAGCGATTGCAGTTCCTTGTAGGCGTAGGTGTCGTCTATCTCAGCGAAGTCAATTTCGGCGTAGGGGTTTTGGATTCCCGCCTGGCGGTAGGCCATGCGCGCCGCCTTTTGGATGTAGGGCAGCGTCGCCCAATCGCGCGATTCGAGCGAGGGCGAGTCGTTGCACCAGCCGATGCCCGCGATCCAGACGGGTTTGTCGGAGAGGGACGCGGCGACCCGTTCGGAGGCCAGCACCATGACGACGGCTCCGTCTACGGGTTGGGCGGATTCGCGCGTCCCGAGCGGCCAGGCCAGGGACGGCGCGCCCGCCACATCGTCGAGGGTGAGCGAGGCGGCGAACGAGGCGAGGGGATTCTTCAGGGCGTTGTGTCGGTTCTTGACGGCGACTCCCGCGCAGTCGTCCTCGTCCGCGCCGCTTTCGTGCAGGTAGCGATTCATTTCCATCCCCGCGACGAAGTGCGTGTTGAGCCGCAGCGGACGGTTGAGGACGGGGTCTTGCGCGTACGCGGTGATGCTGTCGAGGGTGAGGATGTTGGAGGCTTTGCTGTGGCCTTCGAGCGCCACGATGTCGAATTGCCCCGTTTGGATGAGCATGGCCGCGGTGGCGAGTCCGTGCAGGCCGTCGCCTGTGATGGTGTGCATGGACTTCATCGCGGCGCCA
>VGNO01000081.1 GCA_016865985.1 Chloroflexota bacterium
GGAGATATTATTGTTTTCTCTTCTCCAGTGATCGAAGGCGAGGACCTGATCAAACGCATCATCGGCCTGCCCGGAGACCATGTCGTGGTGGAGAATGGCCGCCTGTCTGTAAACGGAATGGCGCTGGAGGAGGAGTATATCGCCGCGCCCCCTTCATATGTTGGGGCGTGGGATGTACCGGAGGGTTATCTCTTCGTGCTGGGTGACAACCGAAACGATTCTTCCGATTCGCATGCCTGGGGGCCGTTGGAGATCGAACGGGTGATCGGGCGGGCAGTGCTGATTTATTGGCCTTTCCCGGAAATGGAAGTTCTGGAGCACGGGGGGCTGGTCTTGGCCCAGTCAGTGGAGGCTTCCCAATGACGGATACAATGCGGGTGATCGGCTCCCTGCTCGAACTGGCCGGGCAGTATGAGGATCGGCTGCCCGATCTGCCGCCGCAGCCCGAGGCGCCGGCAGGGGCGGCGCTGGCCGGCTTGATCGACCACACCCTACTCAAACCCGAAACGACTGCTGCACAGGTGAAGCAATTGTGCGCCGAAGCATTGAAATTCAAGTTCGCAACCGTCTGTGTCAACCCGGCTTTCGTCCCACTGGCGGCTGGATTGCTGCGAGGCGGGGGCGTGGGCGTCTGCGCGGTGGTTGCCTTCCCACTCGGAGCCAGCCTGCCGGAATCCAAGGCGGCCGAGACGCGCGGCGTGATCCAGATGGGCGCCACCGAAGTGGATATGGCGCTCAACATCGGAGCCCTGAAGGGCGAGGCCTACGGCCTGGCGCTGGAGGATATCCGCCGGGTGGTGGAGGAAGCGCATGCCGGCGCGGCGCAGGTGAAAGTGATCATCGAGGCCGCCCTGCTGACCCGCCGCGAGAAGGTCATTGCCTGCCTGTTGTGCCGGGAAGCCGGGGCTGCTTTCGTCAAGACTTCCACCGGTTTCGGCCCGGGTGGGGCGACAGTGGAGGATGTGGCGTTGATGCGCCGGGTGGTGGGGTCCGGGATGGGCGTCAAAGCCGCCGGTGGCATCCGCACCCTGGCAGATGCCTTGTCCATGCTCCGCGCCGGGGCCAACCGCCTGGGCGCCAGCGCCGGGGTGTCCATCCTCGAGGAAGCGGGTGTGAAATGACCGAACCGGTCGAGACCAATCCCCACCCGGAAAAACCCTGCCGGGAATGCCGCGCCGGCATCATGCGCCTGCGCTTCATCACATTTTTCACCTGGCTGGACGATGAACTCTTGACCGTGCCGGGCTTCCCGGCCTGGATCTGCGACGTTTGCGGACGGCGCGACTATGACGAGCGCGCCCTCTCCTGGCTGACGGCGCTCCTGAACCCCGATGCCGGCAAACCGTCCGAGTCGCGCAAGGTGAAACCGGCGCCGTTCTTCCACCAGCCGCCCGCCCGGCCGGTGCAGGACGAACTACCCTAGGAGTTTCCGATGCCAGAACCATCCACTACGAACCGCCTTGTTTCAGCCGATTTCCTCACATCCAGTTACCGGGTGGTGGGGAAGATCATGGTGCCCAATTCCGGGATGATGGGATTGATGAACGACACCACCACCTCCTTCATGGAGGTGCTGGAGGCGAAACTGGCGCGCCTGCATATGCCGACCAAACTGGTGGGGGAATACCAGGTGGTGGACCTGGTGAAGGATAACATCTTCGCCGTCTGCCTCACCCGGCGGGAGGACGTGGGGCCGGTGGCGCTGGCGAGGGGCGGTTACTCGAATTTGATCAAGTACCCGCTGCGGGTCGCCACCCAGGTCTACGAACTGGAAGGGACGCTGGAATGGGCCGGGCGTTTCGACTTCTCGACCATCATGGTGGAGGGGACGCGCGGTTTTGTACCGCTCTATAGCACGACCCTGACCGCCATCCTCATCCCGGCTTTCAAGATCGAAAGCCCGGCGGTGATGTTCAACCGCAAGCATGTCGACCTGCTGGCGGTGCTGTCCGATAAAGTCGGATAGGAATTGCTTGACCGCTGTGCAGGGCAGTGATAAAATCCCCCCGCTCTGAGAAAGCCCCCATCGTCTAGTGGACCAGGACGCAGCCCTTTCAAGGCTAAAACCGGGGTTCGAATCCCCGTGGGGGCACCAGCAGACCGCCTTTGAGGCGGTTTTGTTTTACCTATTGGTCCATTCGCTGAAGCGAACCCCATCTATCTTGCCTGGAAACACCCGGTTCTATCGATTCCTGTATGTTTCTACCCCCGATACCGCCAAGATCTCCCCATAATAGATGCGGTGGTAGTCGTCCCTGTACAAGCGGTTGATGGCCGGGTCAAGGAAACGCGCCGGGTCGAAATCGTCCCAGTAGATCTTGCGGCACTCGATGACCAGTTCGGCTTCGGCGAAGGCCGGGGCCGGGACGTGGCGCGCCGCAACCGGCGTCAATCCTGCTTCGGCGATCTTGTCCCCCTCGCGGCCGGACTTGCTCCCCAGCAACTGGAGCGCCGGGCGGCAGGCCTCCGGGAAGGCGGCCAGGGTGAAGGTCTCGTAGCGTTCCATGAACTGGTATGTGTGGCGGGTCGGGCGCACCACCACCTGGGCAAAGGGACGGTTCCACATCGCCCCCAGGCTGCCCCAGGATATGGTCATCGTGTTGAAATCATGGGCGGAGAAGTCACCGCAGGTCAGGAGCAGCCAGGTCTGGTCGAATAGGTGAAATGGTCTGGCCAGGAATTGCTCGATCGGGATGGGGGGCAGGTGCATGGGGTCTCCTGCCAGCCTAATTATCCCGGAAGCCGTAGGCTTCGACGATGGCCTCGATGATGGCGGCGTCATCGCTGGACACGCCGGTCAGTTCGAAACCGGTGTTGTAGAAGCGCGGGTCGATATCCTGCTGGCACCAGATGCTGCGCGCCTGGAAGGACATGTAGGGTTTCTCGGTCACATCCATCGAGAGTTCCATCCGCAGTTCGAACTGCCGTCCGGCCGGGATGGGGTGTTCGCTGATGACCATCGCGCCGCCGGGGGTGATGTCCACCAGGTGGCCGATCAGGTCGCCTTTTGGCATATCGTAGATGCGGGTGTAGTACATCAGGTACTTGCGGTGGATCCTGCGCCGCTCGGGCATATGCGCCAGCCTTTCTGTGGGGGGGATGCCTACCCGCTGCGTTCGATGACGATGGTCGCCTGGGTCACCAGCGCCGCTACCGCCCCAACGGCCGCCAGTTGCGGGGCAAGGAAGGCGCCGACCACGCCAAAGGTCAGGGGCAGGTCGATCAGCGTCTTGCCGGTCTCATCCTTGATGATCACACGCCGGATGTTCCCTTCATGTAGTAATTCTTTTATCCGTGCCAGCAGCATCTCCCCATTGACCTGGAACTCCTCGGTGTAGACTTTTCCCTGGTCCATATAGTACTCCTTTTGCAGGGGGGTCAGGAGAGTCCGGTGGGACGGGGCGGGCGCTGCTTGTGAGGCAGCAGTAATAAGAAGCCGATGGCGATGATCCCCATGCCGATCTGGACCCCGGCCGCCTGCCACAGGCCGAAGAACGGTACCTGCTGCGGGCGGACGTGCTGGCCGAAGCCGAAAACATCGGCCATCCCGGCGAAGACCGAGATCACGTACCCGGTGCTGACCAGCCGCAGGCCGATATCGGCGGCGATGGTGGCTCCCCCTTTCCGCCAGTAGGCGTTGAGGGAAATATAACCGCCAAGGCAGATGAAGGCCAACCCGACCAGGAAGACGGAGATCTGGACGAAACCAACAACCGGGCTGCGGTCCATGCCGAACCAGGCCGGCCTGGCGCCGATCAGGAATATCAGCAGTCCACCCAAGGTCAGCGCCAACCCGGTGCGCACCCGCACCGGTGAGGGCGGGGCAGGGGGAGGCGGGGTCCCGGGAGTGGTCTTTTCGGTCTCGGAAGAGTTCATTTGGAAGGGAGGTTCTCCTTGAGGCGCCGGATCCAGTTCCCGCCCATGATGGCGGTGATCTCATCCGGAGTATACCCTTTCCCGGCCAGGATGGGGACCAGTTTTTGCAGGTCAGCGATGCTATCCACCTCCGCCGGGACGGATGCCAGGCCGAAGCCGCCATCGAAATCGCTCCCCAGGCCGACATGACGGGCATCCCCTGCCATTTGGCAGATATGGTCGATGTGACTGGCCACGGTCTCGAGCGTGATGGAGGCGCGGCTGTCGCCGGTCTTCCAGCGGTAGTCCAGGAAACGGCAATAGGGGACGACGCCGATGATCCCATCGCGTTCCAGGATGGCGCGCAGCAGGTTGTCCCCCAACTGGCGGTTGCCGCTGTACTCCGGGATGAGGGCGGCAGCATTGGCGTGACTGGCGATGAGCGGTCCGTGGTAGGAATCGAGCGCCTGGCGGGCGGAAAGTTCATCCATGTGGCTCAAGTCGAGAATGAATTTCAGGTCGGACATCGCCTCCAGCAGGGCGCGCCCGGCGTCGGTCAGCGGACCCGGTTCGCGTGTCCCGCCGCAGTAGCGGTTGCCGGCCCAGGCTGGGCCGATGATTCGCACGCCAAGTTCCCACCACTCGCCCAATTCGTCGGGCAGACGGACGCCGTCTGCGCCTTCCATCAGGATCACCAATCCGACCGGAGGCTGGGTTGCCGGCGCCTGCCAGGCGGCCAGGGTGTCATCCAATCCGGCGGCGTCCAGCACGAGGCGGAAGGCGTCCGGGTGGCGGTCGGCCAGGCGGTGGTATGCATCCACCTGCGCCCGGTAGAGGCGGTTGGCGCCTGCGGTATCGGTGTAGACCTGGTTCTCCCAGGCGTGCAGGCGGCGGCGTTCCGGGGCGGCGAAGAGGGTGGCAAAGACCAATGCCACCCGCCCAGCCTGGTATTCAGGCCAGCCGAGCAGGGTCTCGCCCATATCGGTTGCAGCCGCGCTCCCGGCTTCGAGGCGGCGGGTTTCGGCGGCAGGACGGGTGTAATCCCGGCCAAAGGTCAGGATATTCCAGGCCAGGTCTTCATGGGCATCGACGAGCAGGGGAGGGGATTTCATCGGGAATCGAGAGCGCACCCTGCGGTGCGCTCTGTTGTGGTCAGGCTTCTGTTTCCGGCGCCTGGCCGATATCCAGGGCAGCCAGGTCGATATCCTTGTAGGCTCCTGAGTCCACTTTGCGCAGGCTCAGGCCGATCCGGCGCTGGTCCGGGTCGATGCGGATGATGCGCAGCGTGATGGCATCGCCTTCCTTCAGGCGTTCCTTCGGGTGCTCGATGCGGGTCTCGCTGATCTCGGAGATGTGGATCAATCCTTCCACCTCGCCTTCCAGCCGGGCGAATGCGCCGAACTTGGTCAGGCGGGTGATAATACCTTCCACTAATTGGCCGACTTTGAAGGCTTCGATCTTCTTTTTCCAGGGGTCGTCGGCCAGGACACGCAGGGAAAGCCCGATCCGCTTCTTTTCGCGGTCGATGTTGATGACCTTGACGGTCACTTCCTGGCCGACTTCCAGCATTTCGCTCGGGTGCTGGATGCGGTCCCAGGAGATCTCCGAGAGGTGCACCAGGCCGTCGGCGCCGTTGATGTTGACGAATGCGCCGAAATCAGCCAGGCTGGTGACGCGCCCGGTGTAGATCTCGCCTTCCTTGAGTTCTTCGATGACGCGTTCTTTGAGGGACTGGCGCGTCTCGCTGCTGGCAGCCCGTTCGGACAGGATCAGGCGACGGCGGGAGCGGTCGACCTCGATCACCCTCACCGTGATCGGTTCACCGATCATCTTTGCCCAACGCTGGTCGGGTGTCTCGCCGCTGGCCCCGGCGCGCCGGGTCAGGCTGACCTGTGATGCGGGGACGAAGCCGCGCAGGTTATGGACCGGGACGATCAGGCCGCCTTTGTTGTAGCCTTCTACGAAGCCTTCATGGGCTTCGTCGGACTCGAGCATTTTCTCGACCAACTCCCAACCTTTTTGTTCCTGGGCGCGGGTATAGGAAAGAATGATGTTGCCGTTGGCATCTTCGGGCGCCAGCACGTAGACGGTGATCTGCTGGCCGAGTTGGAAGGCTTCGCGCTCGCTGGTCGAGATCTGGTCCAGTTCGCGACCGGTGATGACGCCTTCCGACTTTGCTCCAACACTGACGAGGATTTGGGATGGGCTGATGCTGGCGATGACGCCAGTGCGGATCTCTCCCGCTTGGGGAAAGTCGAGCGTCAACCCTTCTTCCTGGAGTAGGGCTTCCATGTTGTTGCTGTTGTTGCCTTCGGCTGGCGCGGTTTCTTCGGGCATGGCCCCCTGCCCGTTCAGGGCCTGGTTTTGATCCATCATTGAATTGACTCCGGATATAAAAGATAGGCGGGATTATACAGGTGAATGGACATATTGGCAACCCTTGTGCAATTCAGGCGGATTGTGGTGGTTACCGGCTCCGTGTTGAAGGGAAGGACGAGATGCGACAGACTCCTCGGATCGTCGTATCCGCACCGGTGCATCCGGAGTGAATGACCGGTCTCTCGAAAGCCCGCGGAGAACCGGGGGAATCCTGCGCGATGTGCCATCCCCGGACATCTTTTTGCATGGGAAGGAATCCGCAGTATAATCACAGGCCGGAGTTGACGAATGCCGACCATCTATCCATTCACAGCCATCGTGGGACAGGAGCGTATGCGCCGGGCCCTGATCCTGAACGCGGTCGATCCGCGCATCGGCGGCGTATTGATCCGCGGCGAGCGGGGTACAGCCAAGTCCACGGCAGCGCGCGCCCTGGCAGCGCTCCTGCCGCGCGTGAACGTGGTCAGGGATTGCCGCTTTGGCTGCGACCCGGACCAGCCGGTCACCTGGTGCACGGAATGCCGCGAGCGGACTGCCGGCGGTGCGTCCCTCCCGGGCGACACCCGCCTGACCCCTTTCATCAACCTGCCGGTCTCGGCCACCGAAGACCGGGTGGTGGGCACCCTCGACATCGAACAGGCGATCCAGAAAGGGGAACGGCGCTTCGAGCCGGGTGTTCTGGCTGCTGCCAACCGCGGCCTGCTCTACATCGATGAGGTCAACCTGCTCGACGACCACGTGGTGGATATCCTGCTCGATTCCGCCGCCATGGGCCAGAATATCGTTGAAAGGGAAGGCATCTCCTTCAGCCACCCGGCGCGCTTCATCCTGGTTGGGACGATGAACCCGGAGGAAGGCGACCTGCGGCCGCAGTTGCTCGACCGCTTCGCCCTCTCAGTGGACATCACCGGCATCCGCGAAGCCCGCGAGCGGGTCGCCATCATGGAACGCAACCTGGCTTTCGAGGCCGACGCCGACATCTTCCGCAAGGAATTCTTCCCAAAGGAGGAGCAACTCTCGCGCCAGATCGAACACGCCCGCACCCTGGTGGACAAGGTCACGCACACCCGTCGCGATCTTCTCGCAATCGCCGCCCTGACCGCCTCCCTCAATGTGGACGGTCACCGCGCCGACCTGGTCATCCTGAAAGCAGCCCGCGCCCATGCCGCCTTCGAGGGGCGCGAGTCCATCACGGATCGCGATATTGCCCTGGCCGCCGAACTGGCCCTGCCGCACCGCATCAAGCGCGGTCCCTTCCAACAGACCGAGATGTCTCCTGAACAGTTGCAGGAACGGATCGAGAACTTGCAAGGCTCTGTTTCCGATGGGGAACCCTCCGACCAGGAACCGCAGGAAGCCGAAGGGCAAAAAAAAAAGTAATTTCCGATAGCGCCGAACAAGAGACCCAGGAACAGCCTTCTGCGGAACCCATGCCGCAACAGGCTGTTTTCAATACCAGCGCGGGTAATTGGTGGGATGGCGGGCAGAAGGTGAAAGTAGGCGACACCTTCGATGTCCGCCGGCTAGACACACCGCTCGACAAACTGACCCGCCACCATGCCGGGCGGCGCTCGCGCACCTATACCCAGCGCAAGCGCGGGCGTTACATCCAGTCCCGCCCGGCCAATGGCAAGACCGACGACCTGGCATTCGACGCCACCCTGCGCGCCGCAGCGCCCTACCAGAGACGCCGCGTCGAGCAAAGGAAGCGGGTTGCATTCGCCATCCAGCCGATGGATTTCCAGCGCAAGGTGCGGGTCAAGAAGGCCGCCAACCTGGTACTCTTCCTGGTGGATGCCTCCTGGTCGATGGCAGTCGCCGAACGCATGGCGGCCACCAAAGGCGCTATCCTCTCCCTGTTGACCGACGCCTACCAACGTCGCGACCGGGTCGGGTTGATCGTCTTCCAGAAGGACCGCGCCACGCTTGTGCTATCACCCACGACCTCTGTCCAACTGGCGCAGAAAGCGTTGGTGGACATCCCGGTCGGCGGCAAGACGCCCCTCTCGGCCGGGTTGTTGATGGCCTACGATGTCCTGCGCCAGGAGGAGATCCTCCATCCGGACGTGATGCCCCTGCTGATCGTCCTGACCGACGGCGCCGGGAATGTCTCGATCGGGATGCTCCCGCCACAGGAGGAATCGTACAGGTTTGCCGAACTGATCGCCACCCGCGAGTACCGCAGCGTGGTCATCAACATGGAGCACGCTTCGTTCGACCAGGGCCTGGCTCAATCGCTGGCAGAACACCTGGAAGCGCCCTGCTACTCGCTCGGGGAACTGAAAGCCGAGAATCTCTACCATACGGTGCGGCAGGAGATGGCTGAAACGAAGAAGAAATAAGGCCGGCAACTGCCCAAAACCGGCATTCTTTGACAGCCGTCTGGAATCATGGTATGTTCAATCCGGCCTCAGCCAGCCTATTGGGAGCGCTCCATGGATTTCTTCCTTTCCCAGGACCCGAACATCACCCGCCTGCCACCCGAAGAGACGCGCATCCTGTCCCTGTGCGCGGATCCCTACCCGGACGGCCGCCGCCTGCGCGTCACCATCGAGTTGACGCCGTTCCAGCAGCGTCCCAACCTCGAACTGGCGCTGGCCGGCCCGGACGGGGAGCCATCCGGTTCGGCCTCCATTGTCGAACCAGTCGGCTGGACGCTCGAATTGACCATGCACATCCGCAACCCGCGCCCGGGACGGTACACCCTGCATGGCTCCCTGGTTTTCCCCGCATCCGAGGGCGGCGATGAACGCCAGGTTGCATTCGAACTCCCGCCAGGTTGAATCCATGCAACGCCAAATTTCATTCCACATCCCCGTCATCCTGCTGGCAACCTGGCTCGCGGCTTGCTCGTCAACCCGGGGGGGCAGGCGACTACCGCCTCTCCAGTGACCGACCTTCCAACAACCTCCCCGGTTATTGCACAGACGCCTACAGCCACTCCCGCCGGGTCTCCCGATCATTCCACAGGCCAGGCAGCGGTCATCCTCTCGATGGCCGATGGCGGCGCCTTCCATCTCTTCCACTATGAACCGGGGACCCGCACTTTCACCCGCCTGACCGCCGATCCCTGGGACGATATCACCCCCAGCCTCAGCCCGGACGGAAGGTGGGTGGCCTATGCTTCGCGCCGCAACGGATACTGGGACCTCTACCTGCTCAGTCTCGAGAATGGCGATATCCTGCGCCTGACCGATACTCCCGAATATGACGCCGCTCCATCCTGGTCGCCGGACGGGCGCTGGATCATCCACGAGACCTACCTGGATGACAACCTGGAACTGATCATCCGCCCGGCTTTCGATACCGGCCAGGAGCCCATCCGCCTGACAGACAATCCCGCCGCCGACCATTCCCCGGCCTGGTCGCCGCAGGGCAGGGAAGTGGCTTTCATTTCCACCCGCAACGGCGCCGAGGATGTCTGGCTGGCGGACCTGGATGTTGCCGGCGCAGGCCGTTTCTCCAACCTCAGCCACAATACCCGCTCGCGCGAGTCTGGTCCCGCCTGGTCGCCGGATGGCGGAATGCTGGCGTGGTCCTCGCTGACCGATGACGGTTTGAGCAGTCTGTTATTGTGGGATGCCACCCAACCCTCCAACCCGCCGCTGCGCCTGGCAGATGGAGATGGCCTTGCCTGGCTCGATCAGAGCACACTCCTGGCTCGTTACCCCAACCCCAATACCTCCTTACTGGTCGGTTACGATGTAACCAGCCGCCTGGTGACACATCCCACGCTGCTCCTGCCCGGCTTGTTGCACGGCTTGACCGTCGGCAGGCCCACCCTGCCGGACCCGCTGCCTGGGACCTTCCAGCAAGCCGTCCTGTTTTCCCCTGCGCCGCTTTCCGTCCCCCAGACAGTCACGCCCGACCCGCTCCTGCCTGCCGGTCGGGCAGTCCTGGTCGACATCCCCGACATCCAGGCTCCGTACCCGCGCTTGCACGACCAGGTGGATGAAGCTTTCTCTGCCCTGCGCCAGAGGGTTGCTAATGATGTGGGCTGGGATGCGCTCGCCAGCCTGGAGAACGCCTTCGTGCCCATCACCACTCCGCTCGATCCGGGATTGGGCTACGACTGGTTGTATACCGGAAGGGCTTTCATCCTGAATTCCCTGCTCGTCAACGCCGGCTGGATGGTGGCAGCGCCGGAACCGTTCGGCCAGCAGGCTTTCTGGCGGGTCTACCTGTGGGCGCGCGCCCAGGACGGCTCGATGGGCGAGCCTCTGCACTTCCTGCCGTGGGATTTCTCCGCCCGTTACAGCGGCGACCCCGGCGCGTACGACCAGGGCGGTCTCCTGTATGCCCACCTCCCTCCCGGCTACTGGGTGGACCTGACCGCCCTGGCGCAGGCATATGGCTGGGAACGGTTGCCTGCGCTCTCGAACTGGCGGACGTTCTTTAGCGGGGCGCGGATCGGCGAATTCGCCATCACCTCAGGAATGGACTGGTCCACGGCCATGCTCGAAATGTACCCGGCCGAGGCCTTCATCACCCCCACGGTTGTCATCCAGCCAACCCTCACACCCACCAAGATCCCGGCATGGTACAAGACGCCCTCCCCGACTGTGACGCCTTCCCCGCGTCCAACCCTGACTCCCAGACCATGATGCCTGGTGTGTTCCTGGAATCATCCCGGTTGGAGAAACTACTCGGTGCATGCATCTTGGCGCTGGCGCTCCTGGCCTGCCAACCCGTCCCGGGCGATCCGCCGGCGCCAATCCCGACCGAGGTGGTTGCTGAGCCTGCCGGGACAGGGTTGCCAACCGAGGCAGGCTCCACTTCCATCCCGACTGCCACACCTGACCTGCTGCGGTTCGTGCTCCCCTCGCCGGGGGCGGAACCGGTCTCGGCCTGGCGGCCGCCGCTCTATCCGGTCCCCTGGGCGCCGACCCCGCTCGACCATTTC
>VGNO01000082.1 GCA_016865985.1 Chloroflexota bacterium
CCGCGAGCCGGATGTCTGGGATCTGTGCCTGCAAACCGAACGGGAGGCCTTCCGCAACGGACTCAAAGGCATGGCCTGGGACGTGCGCCTCATCACCCGCCCGTGGGGATTCCGGCTCGAAGAAATCAGGCCCCCGGTCCGGTTGTGGCACGGCGCCGAAGACAACCTGACCTCCGTCGCGATGGCGCAGTACATGGCCGGTAAAATTCCGGACAGCCGCCTGACCGTCTGCAAGGGCGAAGCCCACATGCTCCTCTTCCCGCACTGGGAGGAAATCCTCACCGACCTCGTTAAATCCTGAACGCACCCGCACATCGCACCTCGCACACCGCACCTCATACCCGACACTGGAGCCTCGATGAAAACCCTCCATCTTGTCAGCCACACCCACTGGGACCGCGAGTGGTATCGCACCTTCCAGCAGTTCCGCCTGCGCCTCGTCCATCTCGTGGACGGCGTGCTCGACCTGCTGGAGGCCGGCCCGCAGTTCCGCTACTTCATGCTCGACGGCCAGACCATCGCGCTGGACGACTACCTGCTGATGCGCCCGGAAAAGGAAGACCGCCTGCGCCATTTCGTGCGCACCGGACGCCTGACCATCGGCCCCTGGCACATCCTGCCGGACGAGTTCCTCGTCAGCCCCGAGGCCACGGTTCGCAACCTGCTCGAAGGCGAGCGGACGTGCCGCCGGTTCGGGCCGAAGATGCGCATCGGCTACATCCCCGACCCGTTCGGCCACATCGGGCAGATGCCGCAAATCTTGAAAGGCTTCGGCATCCACGCCGCCTGCGTCCAGCGCGGACTCTCGGACGAGCCGTGCGAGTTCCGCTGGCAGGCGCCGGACGGTTCGACCGTCTTCATGGCCTACCTGCGCGACGGCTACGGCAACGCCGCCGGCTTGCCGACTTCCGACCCGGAGCATTTCATCTCTGAAGTGAAACGCCTGCGCGACAATCTCGTTCCGCATTCGGCGGGCAGCCACCTCCTGCTGATGTTCGGCACCGACCACATGGAACCGCCCGCCGCCACCGCCCGCCTCGTCGAAGCCGCGCGCGGAGGACTGGACGGCGACGAACTCGTCCACTCCTCGCTGGCCGACTACCTGACGTCCGTCCAGGCCTCGCTCGACCCGCGCGCCCTGCCGGTGGTGCGCGGCGAACTGCGCGACTGCAAACGCTCGCACCTGCTGCCGGGCGTCCTTTCCACGCGCATGTGGATCAAACAGCGCAACCGCGCCTGCGAAACCCTGCTCGAAAAATGGGCCGAGCCGTTTTCAACGTTCGCTGCGCTCACGACCACAGACGATAGACCGCAGACCATCGTCCATCGTCCATCGTCCATCGTCCGTCAGGCCTGGCGTTTATTGATGGAAAATCACCCACATGATTCCATCTGCGGCTGCTCGATTGACCAGGTCCACGACGAGATGAAAGTCCGCTTCGACCAGGTGGAGCAGATCGGCGAAGAGCTCACGCGCCAATCGCTCGAAGCAATTGCCTCGCAAGTCAACACTGCAATCACGCAATCAACAATCAACAATCCACAATCAGCAATAGTAATTTTCAATCCCACCTCCGCCCCTCGCACCGACCTGGTCGAGGCCGAAGTCGAAGTCCCCGCCCCCTTCGACCTGCTGGACGGCGAAGGAAATCCCGTTCCCTGCCAGACCCTAGGCCTCGGCTCGCAGGAACTCATCCACGCAACCTTCAAGCCGAAGGAACTCCAGGCGCTCTACGTTGCCGTCCACGATGGGAACGTGATGGGCATGTTCATCCAGGATTTGAGAATCGAACGCAAAGGCGGGCAGGTTTACCTCGAAGCAATCGTCACCGAACGCGGACCGGCGGATGTCCGCCGCTGGCAGGAGCGCGTGGCCGAGATCGAGAAACTCATCGCCGAACCCTCGGTCGAACTCTTCCACGCCCGCGCCCGCTCCGCCGACCGGACCCGCCTCGTTTTCGCCGCCAGCGTCCCCGGCTTGGGCTGGCAGGCGTATTACGTCCGCCCACGCCCGGTGGAGGAGAAAGCCCCGGTCAGCCTCCCGCCGCTGGCGCGCCTCCTGCTCCCGCTGGCAAAATTACCTCTCATCCAGAAACTCGCTGCCCGACCGCGCTATGCCAAACCGCCCTGCCGCATCGAAAACGACCTGCTGGCGGTCAAGGCGGAAAAGGACGGCACGCTGACCGTCACCGACAAGGTAACCGGAATGGTCTATCGCGGCCTGAACCGTTTCGTGGACGGCGGCGACTGCGGCGATGAGTACAACTACTGCCCGCCCGAGTCGGATCGTCTGCCTGCCGCGCGTTTGACCGGCGTGACCGTCAGCCGCGGCCCCGTCCGGCAGATGCTGGAACTGGACCTCGAACTGGATACCCCTCTCACCCTCTCCCCTGATCGTACATCCCGCTCGAAAGAACGCACCGTCAATCGTCTATCCTCCACCGTCGTTCTCTCCAACGGCGTCCCGCGCGTCGACATCCACACCCGCGTCGACAACCGCGCCCGTGACCACCGCCTGCGAGTCCACTTCCCCGCGCCGTTTGCCGCGGAGAAAGCCGAACACGACGGGCATTTCGAGGTGGTGGAGCGCAAGATCGGGCTGCCAGAGTTCGACGAAACCTGGGTCGAGGAGCCCCGGCCCGAGGTCCCGCAGCGGGCGTTCACCAGCGTCACCGACGGCAAGAACCGGCTGACCATCGCCAACCACGGCCTGCCGGAGGTCGAAGTCCTGAAGAACGCGGAAGGGGATGCTGAGATCGCCGTCACCTTGTTGCGCTGCGTCGGCTGGCTCTCGCGGGACGATTTCTCCAACCGCAAGGGTCACGCCGGGCCGTTCCTCGAAACCCCCGGCGCGCAGATGCCAGGCGAGTGGGAATTCGATTATTCGATCATCCCAGGCGGGGAGGAAATATCCGCTTACTGGCAGGGATATGGCTTCGAAACGCCATTGCGCGCAGTCAGTACTGACTCGCATGGCGGGGATCTTCCTTCCACCGGTTCTTTACTCAAGGCGCACCCGGATAAGTTTGTCATCTCTTCCATAAAAATAACTGAAGATGGTACCGGATGGTTGGCGCGCGGTTACAACCTGGGCGCGGGCACATTACAACTCTCGCTTACTCCGTCTATCCCCTGGCGGAAAGCCAGTCTGGCTAACCTGGCTGAGGAACCGATATCCCGCCTGGAAGCAACGGATGACGGTACCCTGGTGGTGGAGGTGGGCGGCCACGAGATCGTCACCATCAGGTTCGAATAGGCAGCCCCGGTAATTTCCTGGAGGATCAACAATCCACAGGCATTCAAATGTGTTATATACTGTATCAAATCCAATAGTAGGAGGCAGCCATGCTAACGGTCGAACAGATCGATACCGGCAATAAATCGCAGGTGAAGCGTTTCGTGGATTTCTACTATAAACTGTATGATGGTTGCCCACAATGGGTACCACCGCTCTTCGTGGATGCAAACCTGCCGCTCAACCGCAAGAAACATCCCTTCTTCGAACACTCCGAGGCGGATTTTTTCATCGCTGTAAAGGACGGCAAGGTGGTGGGTCGCATTTGCGCTGCCAACAACAAGCGCTTCAATGAGTACCATAAAACCAAGAAAGGCCACTTCCATTTATTCGATTCCATCGACGACCCGGAAGTTGCCAAAGCGCTCTTCGAGTCCGCCGAGGGTTGGGCGCGTAACCGCGGCCTGGATACTATGATCGGCCCGAAGGGACTATCACCGTTCGATGGATATGGCATCCAGATCGAGGGGTTCGAACACCGCCAAATGATGACGATGATGAACTATAACTACGCTTATTATCCCAGACTCATCGAAACGCTTGGCTATGAGAAAGAAGTCGATTTTGTATCCTGCTACCTGCCGGCCGAGGCTTTCAAAATCCCCGAAAGAGTGGAACGGATCGCACAGCGTGTGATGGCGCGCGGCAAGTTATGGGTCAAGGAATTCAAGTCCAAGAAGGAGTTGATCCAATGGGCGCAGCGTATCGGCGAGACCTATAACCGCACCTTCATCCACAACTGGGAATACTACCCGTTCACGCAGGGCGATATCGATTATGCCGTGGATAATGTTTTCATGGTCGCCCATCCACAACTCATCAAACTCATCATGCACGGGGATGATATCGTTGGCTTCCTGTTCGCCTTCCCGGATGTCTCGGCAGCGCTCCAGCGCGCCAAAGGACGCCTGTTCCCCTTCGGTATCGTGGATATCCTGCTCGAAATGAAACGCACCAAGACCATCTCGGGGAACGGGATGGGCGTGTTGCCGGAATTCCAGGGGTCCGGTGGCAATGCCCTGCTTTACTACGAAATGGGCAGGACGGTCTTCGGTTGGAATCAGTTCGAATTCGTAGAAATGACCCAGGTCGCCGAGACCACCCGGCAGATGCGGGCAGACTTGAAAAACCTGAATGGCGTGGAGTACAAGAACCACCGTGTATACCAAAAATCACTCTAGCCAAAATCCGGGGGAGTGGTGAATAAAGTGGGTTAATAACATTCAACCGCAGAGAGCGCGGAGTTCGCGGAGAATATCAAAGGAAAATCTCTGCGCACTTCGCGTACTCTGCGGTAAATAAATTAGGATAATCCGCCGTGTTAAGCGCTACCAAGCCGGGAGCGCAATCCCGGATTTTTATACCCTGCCCCACGCCAAATGGAGTATGATTGCTTCGTTGAAAAAACCACTTACAGACCATCGGGACCCTCATGGCATCTGAAAACCACCTCTCCCGCCTCGTCCGCGACCGGTATGGATTGCAGCGCCTGGCCATCCCGGACCTGGGGCAGGCCCGCGCCATTGCGGCCGAGTTGAATGTCTCGGCCGCCGACCTCCACGCCCTGGGTTTAATCGACGAGGTATTGCGTGAACTCTTGAAACGCCACACGCGGCAGCGTCCGGCTCTGCTGCGACAAGTCTCAACAATTCTCGACAACGACCCGGGTGAGGAGCCTGTGAACGAGACCGGCCTGAAATTCACACAGGAATTCCCACCCCAGTCGGTCTACGGTGGGAAGACCGATGCAGGGAAATACTTCGGTCAGAACCGGCCGGCAGCCCTCCAGGAACTCCTGCTGGTGCACTTGCATAATATCAACCCGGCCGCGGTCCCTCTGGAAGCGCTCTTCGACGACCTGCCCCTGGCAGCCACAGCCTATCCAGCCCTTATACGGCAATTGAAAGCCTGCCTGGATGAACAACCCGGCCTGGAACGGGGCGGCGAATCCCTGTTGGCGATCCTGACCGCTCCGGCGCGCGTCTCGCCCACCTCCCTGGCCGGGCAGTTAGAGTTCCTGATCAATCGCTGGGGCGACCTGTTGGGAGAGTCCTTCATCCAGCGCCTGCTGCGCGGCTTGGATTTCATCAGGGAGGAAATCCGGCGCGGCGGGACAGGCGGCTTCGGTGGCGAAGCCCCGGTCATGGCTTTCTCCGGATCCGATTATGCTGAGTATGAACGATTCAGTCCCGACCGGGATTGGATGCCGCGCCTGGTCCTGCTCGCCAAAAACTCCTATGTCTGGCTTGAACAACTGTCCCGCAAGTATGGTTACTGGGTCAGGACCCTCGACCAGATCCCGGACAACGAGCTGGATCTCCTCCGGCAGCGAGGAGTCACCGGGTTGTGGCTGATCGGCCTCTGGGAAAGGAGTCACGCCAGCCAGCGCATCAAACAGCGGATGGGCGACCCCGAAGCGGTGGCCTCGGCCTACTCACTGGCATCCTACGATATCGCCTACGACCTGGGAGGCTGGCCTGCCCTCGACAACCTGCGCCAGCGCGCCTGGCAGCGCGGCATCCGCCTGTCCGCTGACATGGTCCCCAACCACATGGGGATCGACTCGAATTGGGTGATCGAGCATCCCGATTGGTTCCTCTCCCTGTCTCAACCCCCTTACCCATCCTACACATTCTCCAGCGAGGACCTCTCGGACGATGGCAGGGTTGGGATCCAGCTGGAGGACCATTATTACAACCGGAGCGACGCGGCGGTGGTCTTCAAACGCTTCGACCACGCGAGCGGGGAGGCCCGTTACATCTACCATGGTAACGACGGCACATCCATGCCCTGGAACGACACCGCCCAATTGGACTACTCCCGGGCGGACGTGCGGGAGGCGGTCATCCAGACCATCCTGCACGTAGCGCGCAACTTCCCCATCATCCGCTTCGACGCGGCGATGACACTGGCGAAGAAACACATCCAGCGCTTGTGGTTCCCGGAGCCAGGCGCCGGCGGCGCCATCCCATCCCGTTCCGAGCATGGACAAACCCGCGCCTGGTTCGAAGCAGCCATCCCGCAGGAATTCTGGCGCGAGGTTGTGGACCGGGTGGCGCTCGAAGCGCCGGACACGCTCTTGCTGGCAGAAGCATTCTGGTTGATGGAGGGCTACTTCGTCCGCACCTTGGGCATGCACCGGGTTTACAATTCAGCCTTCATGCACATGTTACGCGACGAGGACAACGCCAAATACCGCACGGTGATGAAAAATGTGCTGGAATTCGATCCCCAGGTGCTGAAACGGTTAGTCAATTTCATGAACAATCCCGACGAAAAGAGCGCCTCAGAGCAATTCGGGACAACGGATAAATACTTCGGGGTGTGCACGTTGATGGTGACCCTCCCCGGGCTGCCGATGATCGGTCACGGGCAGGTGGAAGGTTATCGCGAGAAATATGGCATGGAATTCCGCAAGCCGAAAATGGACGAAAGCGTGGACGAGGGCCTGGTCCGTGGACACGAGTTCCGCATCTTTCCGCTCCTGCACCGGCGCAGGGTCTTCGCCGATGTGGAGGACTTTCTCCTGTACGATTTCTTCACAGATAATGGGGCAGTCAACGAGGATGTATTTGCCTTCTCCAATCGATCCGGGGAGGAACGCGGGTTGGTCATCTATCACAACCGGTATGCCGAAACACGCGGCTGGATCCGGGTTTCGAGCGCCTATATGGATAAACCGAGGGGCGCCCTGGCACAGCGTTCCCTGGCCGAGGGACTGCACCTACCGGCTGGCGGCTTCGTGATCTTCAGGGACTATGTCACAGGGCTGGAGTATATCCGCGAGTGCGTAGAACTACACGAAAAAGGTCTCTTCGTGGAACTCGGTAATTACCAGTGCCACGCCTTCCTGGATTGGCGTTCCGTCACCGGCGAGGAATGGGCAAAAATTCATCAAAATTTGGCCGGCAGGGGCGCGCCATCGATCCAGGTTTTGTTCGATACCACATTCTCCCCCAGAAAACAGGAATATATTCAAGGGCAACCCCGGAAACCCGACGCCGGGAAAACGAGGGTCAAAAAGAAATCAAGAAATACCCGGAAGAAAACAACTCCGGATGCAGACCCAAATTCGCGAGAAGGCTGAACGACAACCTCCTCCTCCCGATAATGAGCTCCTTCGGTAAGGCAGAAAACCAGTCTCTGACAGGTTTGTCGGCGTCTTCGCTTTGGGGGGAGTGTTTATTCCGTGCAGGGGGATTCGCCCCAATCCCTATCCTTTAGTATAATCGCCGCTTGGTGAATTTCCCAAGCCATACATAAAACATATGTGCTATAATCGGGCTGTCCCCAGCCCGAAGGAGTCCTATGTCGTCCAATTCCATCCGTGTTGTCGGCGCTCGCGTCCACAACCTGAAGAACATCACCGTCGAGATCCCGCGCAACAAGTTCGTTGTCATCACCGGCCTGTCCGGTTCCGGCAAGTCTTCGCTGGCATTCGATACCATCTTTGCCGAAGGCCAGCGGCGGTACGTCGAATCGCTCTCCGCATATGCCCGCCAGTTCATCGGCCAGATGGACAAACCCGACGTGGATTACATAGAAGGCCTGTCGCCTGCGGTTTCCATCGACCAGAAGAGCACCTCCCACAACCCACGCTCGACAGTCGGGACAGTGACTGAAATCTACGACTACCTGCGCCTGCTCTTCGCCCGCGCGGGCATACCGCACTGCCCCACCTGTGGCAGGGAAGTCGTCAAGCAGTCCGCCCAGGAAATCGTGGATTCCATCGAGTCCCTGCCCGAAGGCAGCCGCATCCTGTTGCTGGCGCCCGTGGTACGGGGCCGCAAAGGCACCTACCAGGCGGTGTTCGAAGAGATCCGGAAGGCTGGTTTCGTCCGTGCCAGGGTGGACGGTCAGATCCACAACCTGGAAGAAGAGATAACCCTCGACCGCTATAAAGCCCACACCATCGAAGCAGTCGTCGACCGGCTCGTCATCTCTCGCCCGCGGGAGGAAAACGAACGCATGACCAATCGTTCCCGCCTAACCGACTCAGTCGAAACGGCTTTGAAGTTCGGCGATGGTTACCTGACCGTCAACCACCTACCCGGCTCCCAGCCGGATGAATACAGCCAGGTCGCGGTCGACCAAACGCCAGACATGCATTTCTCTGAACACCTGGCCTGCCCGGAGCATGGCATCAGCATCCCCGAGATCGAGCCGCGGACATTTTCCTTCAACACCCCCCATGGGGCCTGCCCGGATTGCCAGGGACTTGGATCGAAACTGGAAATCGACCCGGAGCGCCTGCTGCCGGACCCGGAGCGGTCGCTAAACGACGGCGCGATCGCCGCCATGGAATGGAATGGACCGCGCGATGAAGGCGGGTGGTACTGGCAAAGCCTGGAAGGCGCTGCCCGGCATTACAAGATCAACATGGATGCCCCGATCGGCTCCATGACCCAAGAACAACGCCGTATTATCCTGTATGGTACTCGCGGCGAGAAGATCGAAATACGCTACCGGAATTCCAACGGCCGCGAGTATGTCTTCGACCGTGAATATGAAGGCGTCATCACGAACCTCGAGCGCCGTTACCGCGAGACCCATTCCGAATACATCCGTCTGAAGATCTCCGAGTACATGTCCGACCGGCCTTGCCCAACCTGTCGGGGAAAACGCCTGCGTCCTGAAGCGCTCGCCGTGACCGTCGGGGATGTAGGGATCATCGACGTCACTTCCTGGCCTGTCCACCGGGCGCTGGAATGGGTGAAACTGCTGGCAGGTCGGAAGTCTCCCCTAGGCGCCCGCCAGCGGGCCATAGCCGAACGGGTCCTGAAGGAGATCCATGAGCGCTTGAACTTCCTGGTCAACGTGGGACTGGACTACCTGTCGCTTAACCGTCCAGCCGGCTCGCTCTCTGGCGGAGAGGCGCAGCGCATCCGCCTGGCGACACAGGTTGGCTCGCGGCTTGTGGGTGTTCTGTATGTTCTCGATGAACCCTCCATCGGCCTCCACCCGCGCGATAATGGCCGCCTGTTGGATACATTGAAAGGGCTGCGCGACCTGGGGAATACCGTCCTGGTCGTAGAACACGACGACGAGACGATCCGTACAGCCGACTGGATCGTGGACCTGGGACCGGCAGCCGGGGAGCACGGCGGCCGGGTCGTCGCCGAGGGGACGCCTGAGGCGATCCTCTCCCACCCAAAGTCCCTGACCGGTGCCTACCTGTCAGGCCGGAAACAGGTCGAAGTCCCGAAGAAACGTCGGAAGCGCTCCGGCAAGTACCTAAAAATCGTCAAGGGACGCGCCAATAACCTGAAAGACCTGACCGTCCGCATCCCACTCGGCCTGCTGGTCTGCATCACAGGGGTGTCCGGTTCCGGCAAGTCCACGTTGATGACGGATGTCCTATATAACGCCCTGGCCGCCAGGCTGCACGGGGCGCACACCATCCCGGGCGAGCACGAGCGCATCGATGGTATGGAACACGTGGACAAGATCATCAACATCGACCAATCCCCCATCGGGCGGACACCACGCTCCAACCCCGGCACCTATACCGGCATGTTCGACGAGATCCGCAAGTTATTCGCTGAACTGACCGAGAGCAAGATGCGAGGTTACAAACCCGGGCGATTCTCCTTCAATGTCCATGGCGGGCGCTGCGAAGCCTGCCAGGGACAGGGCGAACTGCGCATCGAAATGCAGTTCCTGCCCGATGTTTATGTCCCATGCGATGTATGCCAAGGCAAACGCTTCAACCGGGAGACCCTCCAGGTTCGTTTCAGGGACCATAACATCGCCGATGTCCTCGATATGACCGTCGACCAAGCCCTGCTGGAATTCAAGGCATTCCCGGGAATGCAATCGAAATTAAAACTGTTGCAGGACGTCGGGTTGGGATACATCCGGGTCGGGCAACCAGCGCCGACCCTCTCCGGTGGAGAAGCCCAACGCGTGAAACTGGCAAAGGAACTCTCGCGCCGCGCCACCGGCCGCACGCTGTATGTACTGGACGAACCCTCAGTCGGGCTACACGCCGCCGATGTCCACAAGTTGATCGAAGTCCTCCAGCGATTGGTGGATGCCGGCAACTCGGTCTTGATCATCGAACACAACCTCGACATCATCAAGGTTGCAGACTGGCTCATCGACCTCGGGCCAGAAGGCGGCGACCACGGCGGTTTCCTGGTGGCAGAAGGTACACCGGATGATTTGTGCCGTGTACCCGAATCCTACACCGGCCGGTTCCTGTCCAACCACCTGAAAGCCAGCCTCGCTTAATCCACATTTCTCAGGTAGAATATTTTTGGCTGCTCTCATTAGACCACAACAGCCAGATGGGAGAGACCTATGAGTTTCAAGCCCCCGATCTCGTCGACGATTGAGGCATATCGGAAGAAACGGCAAAGCGCCCGGCCGGTCATCATCTATGGCCTAGCCTTGTTATTGATCATCGCCGGGACAGTCATCCTGACGCTGGTTATTTCCGGCGGCGGGAGTGGATTCACGCTCTTTGCCACGAAAACGCCGACCCCGACCATCTCACCCACGCCGACGCAGACGGCTACCCCGACCGAAACCCCGACCATCACCCCTACACCGACCGAGACGCTGACCCCCAGCCCATCGGCGCCGTTCTCATACGTGGTCCAGGAAGGTGACTACCTGTATAGTATTTGCGAAAAACTTGTGCTGGGGGAGAATTGTCTGTTGAATATATACATCCTGAACCCGACCATCGACCCGGTTAATCCCGTCATCAGGGCTGGCGATACCCTCATCCTGCCATATCCCGGCTTGCCGCTCTTCACGCCAACCCCCTGGCCGACAA
>VGNO01000083.1 GCA_016865985.1 Chloroflexota bacterium
GTGGGACGAAAACATCAAAAAACACCTTGTTTTCCGCGCCCCGCATCCCGTTTTGGCGGTTTTCGAGCCTGCGGTGGGAGATTTTCGCAAGGATTTTTCCCGCAAAGGGTTTTTCGACAGTCTCGTTAGGCAACCCCGTGCAAAACAAAGTTCTAAAATCCAGGTGGTGTTAGCCCAAAGTAGAAATGTCACCCATTTTCCAAAGTAGAAATGTCCCCGCCCCGCGGGGCGGGGACATTTCTAAATTTTTTCTGTGAGGGAAAGAGCGGATACTTGCGCCAGGGGTGATCAGGGGCGGGTTTGGCATAGGTGCGTTCCTTGAGGGCGGCATCCACGTCTTTGGCCATCGCCACTGCAGATTGCTTTGCTTGTTGGTGATAGATTTCGTATGGCAAAGATTTGCCTTTATACAGGAGCGTGACTTGCTGTTGAGCATTAACACAAACCGTGAGGCTGGCGTTACGCAAGGCATAGGAGGGGCGTTCGGTTTGAATCTGGTAGACGACTTTTTCGAACTGCACGGTCAGGTTCTTTGAAACCGTCCGCGCCTCCTGCCAGGTCAGGATGGTGGCGAGGTCATCTTTGGCGGTCAAGGGGCGGTGGGCATCCACGGCGCTGCGCGGTTCTTCGCCAAAGCGAGCGTTGAAATCCTGGATGAACTCCGGCAGATAGGCATTTCCGGCCTCTCGGCTGGAAATGCCGCGCAAGCGCATTTCTTTGGGGAGACGGTCTTGCAAGGTCTGGATGACGCGTTCCACCCGCCCTTTGGCTTGGGGAGAGTTGGCGCAGATGATTTGGATGTCGAGTTCCCGCATGGCGCGTCCAAATTGGGTCAGGGCGTCGGTTTTGCCCACACTGGGCTGATTGACCCGAAATATGCCGTGTTTATCGCTGTAGAAGGCCAGCGGTTTGCCATGCTGACGGAAATAACCTTCCGCCGCTTGCGAGTAACTAAAAAAACTCTCGCTGTCCACAAACAGCAAGCGCCCCAGCCTCCCGGTCGCATCGTCAATAAACACCAGCAAGACACACGGATCGTCGCGGCCTTCAAACCAGTCGTGCGGCGAACCATCAATCTGCACCAGTTCCCCAAAGCAGGCGCGTCGTTCCCGCAGCTGGTGAACTGCCACTATCTTGACTTTGCGCGGTTTCCACAATCCCTCTTCGATCATGATCTTCCGCACGCTTTCATCCGAGAGACAAAGATGGTTTCGCTCCACCAACTTCTCGTGCGCCAGGGTCGGGCCGAATCCCCGATAGCGCGTTTTCAACAAATTCACCGCCTGTTGGCGCGTACTCTCCGAAAGCCGATTATTGCTTTCCCGCCCGCGATGCTTGGAGACTAACCCGGCCGCTCCCTGCTTTCGATAGGCTTTCAGCATGCGTTTGATGTGCCGCACGCCTACACCCAGGATGCGCGCGGCTTCCTTTTGGGTCATTCGTTTTTCGTCCAATTGTTGCATCACGTTCAAGCGATCCAATTCTTTAGCGCTCATCGGTAGAAGGTCCATTTCTTGTCCCTTTCGAGGGCTTTGCCCAGAAATATCGAAGGGGACATTTTAACTTTGGCGAAAAGGGACATTTCTACTTTGGGCTAACAGCAAGATCAGCTTTCTAAAAATTGGATAATGAGAGGCAGAAAGAGACCTTCATCAGTTATGGTTTGATGTGCCGTACAACAAATCTGCCGAGTAAGGACAACGTGGAGATTAACACGGGAGGAAGAGCCAATGTTATCTAACTAATGCTTGTGAAAAATGCTCAAAACAAGAAATCCGATAGTCTCCCTGGAGAGTGTTGGTGAAAAAACTAGCCACGAAGTGACGAATTTTCGCGAAAAAGTAAATAAGAATTTGTGCTGCTTCGTGAAATTCGTGGCAGATTCATGATGCGGCTGCTAATCAACACCCAATGGGGAGACCACTAGAAATCCAGACCGCTTACATTCTTCAGGTGAGTATGTAAGCGGTTCGCTGTCGGGGCGCGGGGTTGCGAAGTCCCCGATAGGGGGAACCCGGGCCTGGGAATGAAAAGACTCCAGCGAAGTGGAGTCCTTTATTGGGCTGTCGGGGCGCCGGGGTTGCGAAGTCCCCGATAGGGGGAACCCGGGCCTGGGAACGAAAAGACTCCATCGATGTGGAGTCTTCCTGTCGGGGCGCCGGGAATTGAACCCGGGACCTCTTGCACCCCATGCAAGCGCGCTAGCCGGACTGCGCCACGCCCCGATTGGCAGGCGGTATTATACCGCAATTTCCCCCGCGCGCTACGAAAACAAGACCCTGTTCTGCAACTCCCACATTTTCCGGTACAGGCCATCCTGCGTCGCCAGCCCAGCGTGCGTCCCGCGCTGGACGATGCGGCCGGAGTCCAGCACCAGGATCTCGTCCATCCCCTCCAGCCCGACCAGGCGGTGGGTGATCCATAACAGGCTGCGGCCCCGGGTGGCCTGTCCCAGGGCGGCGATCACCTGCCGTTCGGTGACGGTATCCAGGTTGGCGGTCGGTTCGTCGAAGATGAAGGCGCCGGCGTCCGTGAGCAGGGCGCGGGCAATCGCCAGCCGCTGGCGTTCGCCGCCGCTCAGTTGCACCCCGCGCTCCCCGGCGTAGGTCTCATAGCCTTGCGGTAGGGACCCGATGAAGTCGTGCAGTTGCGCCTGTTTGCAGGCTGCCTCAATCCCGTCCTGCGCGGCGGAGGGGTTCGCCAGCAGCAGGTTCTCGCGCAGGCTGGCGTGGAAGAGATAGGCCTGCTGGCTCACCACGCCGAAGCGGCGGCGCACATCCTCCTGGGCGTAGTCGCGGATGTCGCGCCCGGCCAGGTGGATCGCTCCCTGCGGCGCGTCCCAGAAGCGCAGCAGCAGGCTGGCCAGGGTGGACTTGCCAGCCCCGCTCGGCCCGACCAGGGCCATCTGTTTCCCGGGCGGCAGTTCGAAACTGATGCCGTCCAGGGTGGGTTGCTCCGCGCCGGGATAGGTGAAATGCAGGTCCCGCACCGAGATTGCGGCCTGCAGCGGCAGGCTGGCCGGGGAGGGCGGGTCGATCACCTCCGGGGCGGCATCCGCGACCTCAAACAGCCGCCCGGCGGCCTGGAGGTTGCCCTCCAGGTACTGCGCCGCCTGCGGCAGGTTCTGCACCGCTTCGAAGGAGGCCATCGCCGCCAGCGCCACCACCGCCAGGTGGACGCCCTGCATTTCACCGCCGGAGACGAGCGGGATGGCCAGCCGGAGCACGCACCAGGCGCCCAGGCCGGCCAGCAGGGTGTTGAGTCCGCTTTGCAGTCCGGTCAGGCGCGCCATGCGGCGCTGGGCGCGGTGCAGCCGGCTCTCGGCCTGGCGCAGGCGCTGGAAATGTCCCTCCGCCTGGCCGTAGACCAACAGGTCGGGCAGCCCCTGGATGCCGTCCACCAGGTCGGCGCGCAGGCGGGCGCGGCTCTCGACCAGGGCGCGCCCGGGTCCACGCCCCAGGCCCAGGGTCAGGGCGGTCAGGCCGAGGCCGGCCAGGAGCAGGAAGGCCAGCAGGACGAGCGCCAGCCGCGGGGCGAATCCGCCCATGAAGACGGACGTCCCCAGCAGCGCCACCAGCGCCACCAGCGGCGGGGCCAGGACGCGCACGTAGAAATTCTCCAGCGTTTCGATGTCGGTGATAATGCGCGCCAGCAGGTCGCCGGAGCGGTGGGACGCAAACCGCGCCGGGGCGAGCGGTTCGATGGCGCGATAGAACCAGACCCGGATGTCCCCCAGCAGGCGGAAGGTGGTGTTGTGCGAGACCAGGCGCTCGGCGTAGCGGAGGACGCCGCGGCTGATGCCGAAGAAGCGCACCCCGACGATCGCCACCTGGAGTTCGGCGATGGACGGGTGCAGGGCGGCGGTGGAGATGAGCAGGGCCGAGGTGGCCAGCAGGCTGATGGAAGCGCCGATGGTCAGCGCGCCGAGCGCCACGGCCAGCAGCGACCAGCGCCAGGAGGGGACGATGAAGGCCAGCAGGCGGCGGATGCGGTTCATGCCTGGGCCGTGACCAGTCCGGCGTAGAGCCCATTGCGTTGGAGCAGGCTGGCGTGGTCCCCGCTTTCGGCCACCTGGCCGCCGTCCAGGACATAGATGCGAGCGGCTTCCCGCACCGTGTTCAGGCGGTGGGCGATGACGAGCGTGGTGCGCCCAAACGCCAGTTGCCGGATGGCGGCGTTGAGTTGGGATTCGAGCGCCGGGTCGAGGCTGGAGGTGGGCTCGTCGAGGATCAACAGCGGCGCGTCGCGCAGGAAGGCGCGGGCGATGGCGATGCGCTGCGCCTGCCCGCCGCTCAGGCGCGCCCCGCGTTCGCCGAGCGGGGTATCCAGTCCCTGCGGCAGGGAGGCGACGAAATCCTCCAGCCCGGCCATTGCCAGGGCGCGCCCCACCTCTGCATGGGAGGCCCCCGGTTTCGACAGGCGCAGGTTGGCGCCCAGGGTGTCGTTGAAGAGGTACGGCGACTGCGGCACCCAGGCCAGGCCGGCGCGCCACTCATCCGGCAGGATCTCCGCCAGCGGTTGGCCGTCCACGGTGATGAGGCCGCCATCCGGTTCGATGAAGCGCAGCAGCAATGCCGCAAGCGTGCTCTTGCCGGCCCCGGTCGCGCCGACCAGGGCGGTCAGGCTGCCGGGTGGGATCTCGAGGCTGACATCCTGCAAGGCGGGCAGGTCGCGGGAAGGATAGGAGAAGGAGACCCGCTCGAAGCAAATGCCGGACTGGGTCCGTCCCCGGGCGGGGGTCGGACAGGCGGCAGGGGGTTGGACGGGCAACGGCGTATCCAGGATCTCGTAGATGCGGCGGGCGGCGGCCATGCCCGACATGCCGGCGTGGAAGCGCAGGCCGAGCGCCCGTAGCGGCTGGTAGAAATCGGGCGCCAGCACCAGGATGAACAAGGCCGGCTGGAACGAGATATTCCCCTCCAGCAGGCGCAGGCCGATCTCGACTGCCACGATGGCGGTGCTGAGAGTGGCCAGCAGTTCCAGCGTCAGCGCCGAAAGGAAGGTGACGCGCAGCACGCCGAGGGTCACGTCCCGGAAACGGTCGCTGGCCTGGCGGATGTTGCCTGCCTGGTCGCGGCTCTGGCCGAGCAGTTTGAGGGTCGCCAGCCCCTGCAACACATCCAGCAGGTAGGCCGAGAGGCGGCCGAGCACCTGGTACTGGCGGCGGGTCAGGTTTTCGGCAGTCCTGCCGATCAGGTACATAAAGAATGGGATGAGCGGTGCGGTGAGCAGGAAGACGACCCCGGTCAACGGGTCGAGCGGGAAGACCAGCAGCAGAACCGAGAGCGGGATGAAGGCCGCGAGCGCCGCCTGGGGCAGGTACTGGCTGAAGTAGGCGTCCAGCGCCTCGACCCCTTCCAGGGCGGCGGCGGATAATTCCCCCGTCCGTTCGCCGCCGGTGAAGGCCGGGCCGAGGCGGGAAAGGCGTTGGAGCAGGCGGGAGCGCAGTTCGGACTTGACCGCCAGGGCGACTGCGTTGGCAGTCAGTTCCATCCCGCCGCTGGCCGCGGCGCGCAGCGCCAACGCCGCAAGCAGGACGGCGAGCATGGGCAGCACATCCTGGAGGGCGGCCCCGCCGAGGAAGACCCGGTCGATGGTGCGGCTCAGGAACCAGGCTTGCAGGATGGCCAACAGGCCGGATACCCAGCCGAGCGCCACGGTGGAACCGAGCGCCAGGCGGCGCGAACGCGCCAGGCGCAGCAGGCGGGAAAACATGGGCGTATTATATTCGATGCCATCCCCTGCCGGACGGCGATGCCCGGTTATTGCCCGGCCTGGATCCGGGTGGCGGTCATGCTGAACCCGGCATGGGCCAGGCCGCCCCTTCCCCACCAGGCGATGAATTCCGGGTGAGGCCGGCGGCGGATGGCGGGTATTTCGCCTGCAACCGGCGGATTGCGGTACGGATGCCCCGGGTCGTTGAGCAACCAGGCCTGCGCCCCGGGGTCATACCCGACCAGGACGACGGTATGCGGCATCCCGCCGATGAACCCGGGCGGGTTGAGCGCCGGCCGCCCGTCCACCAGCCGGAGCACATCCTGGTCGGTCATACCGTGCAGCAGGGTGATCGTCCCGCCCTGCAGGGCATCCAGCAGGTCCTGGACGGTATTCCCGGAACTGAATTCCACCTCGAAGGCGAGGCCGTAGCGCGCCAGCAGGGTTGCGGCATAATCCTTCAACATCTGGGGCGCGTGTTGTTTCGGCAGCATGAAGCCCAGCGGACTCGGCAGTCGGTAGCGCAGCCAGGCCAGGACCCCGCCTTCGTCGAGCGCCCTGGTGAAAGTCTCGATATCGCGGTCTGGCAGGTCGGCGCCGGCCCCCGAGGCGGCGCAGGCGTAGTCGTCCATCATGTTCATGGCGATCAGGGTGGAGGTGGTGACGCACTCGTTGTCCGTCATCCCGTAGAACTGGTTCTGCCACTTGGAGAGGTGGTAGGCTTCGTCCTCCTGCGGAGTCCCCCGGCCGGGACGGTCCAGCCAGAGTGTTTCGGAGAGTCCCTGCGGGGCGGGGATGGGCGGACCGTGATAGGCGCAGCGGGAGTCCATGAACCTGTCGAGCGCTTTCCCGGTCGATTGGATCAGTCCTGCGATGGCTTTCCTGCACATTTCATCCTTCCCTTCCCGATCGAATGTCCACCATGCGCTTGTTCGCATCCCGGCGCAATTCCAGTATAGGGTTTTTTCGGAGGATGTCAAGCAGTGTATTTGAAATTGGGACAGGAGCCCGGACATTATTCTGCCGCTCGATTTCAAAATGGAGTATGATAGAAGCACTTCGAACCAGGAGGCGCCCATGCGAGACCTGACCAACGAAATCCTCGAGCTCATCCGCCGGACATCTTCGGACCTGCCGAAGGACGTGGAAGAACGTTTGAAGGCAGCCGTCGAAAAGGAAGCGCCCGGTTCGGCAGCGCGCGGCGCGCTGGAGACCATCCTCAAGAACATCGACCTCTCCCGCAGGAATTCCAGCCCCATCTGCCAGGATACCGGCACGCCGATCTTCTATGTCAAATACCCGACTGGCTGGAGCACGCTCCAGTTGAAGAAGCAGATCCGCGCCGCGCTTGCGGAAGCCACCAAAAAATCCTACATGCGCCCAAACGCCGTGGACGCCATCTACGACAAGAACAGCGGGAACAACCTCGGCGGAGACGATTTCCCCTACATCCATTTTGAAGAGATCGAAGGCGACGAGTTGACCATCGAATTGATGCTCAAGGGCGGCGGCTGTGAAAATGTCGGGGCGCAATATTCGCTGCCGGATAGCCGCCTTGGCGCGGGCCGCGACCTGGCCGGGGTGCGCAAGGTGGCGCTGGACGCGGTCCACAAGGCGCAGGGACAGGGCTGCGCGCCGGGCATCCTGGGTGTGGCCATCGGCGGGGACCGCGGCTCGGGGTATGCGAAATCGAAGGAAGTCCTTTACGACAAGATCGGCACGCCCAATCCGGACCCGAAACTGGCCGCCCTCGAAGAGCAGTTGACGAAGGAAACCAACGAACTGGGCATTGGTCCGATGGGCTTCGGCGGCCAGACGACGGTCGTCGACACCAAGATCGCCGGCCTGCACCGCCTGCCGGCCTCGTACTTCGTCACCGTCTCGTACATGTGCTGGGCCTACCGCCGGCGCAAGATGACGGCGAAAGCGAATGGCGAGGTTGTTTACGATTGACAGTCTGACAAGTCAACAGGTCCAACAAGTCAACACGTCCAACAAGTCAACACGTCCAACAAGTCTAACAAGTCTAACAAGTCTGACAGGTCTTGACCGACCGACTTGTAAGACTTACCCGACCTGTGAGACTTTGAAAGGAAAACACGATGAAAAATATTAACATCCCCATAACCGATGATGTAATCCGCGAACTGAAAGTCGGCCAGCCGGTGGCGTTGACCGGCGTGATGATCACCGGCCGCGACACGGTCCACAAGTGGCTGATCGAGACCTTTATCAGGAAGACCCGCGCCCCGCAGGGCGATGATTCGGATGTGTACGCGGCGCTCAAGCCGGTCCTGGACGGCGGCGTCATCTACCACTGCGGACCGGTCGTCTCGGGGCTGGATACGAAGCAATACAAATTCGTCGCCGCCGGGCCGACCACCTCCATCCGCGAGGAGCCCTACCAGGCCGATGTGATGAAACATTTCAACGCCCGCGGCGTGATCGGCAAGGGCGGCATGGGCGCGAAGACGCTCAAGGGCTGCCAGGAGGGACCGTTCGTCTACTTCCATGCCATCGGCGGCGCGGCGACTTACATCGCCCAGTCGGTGACGAAGGCGCTGGGCGTGTATAAACTCGACTTCGGCGTGCCGGAGGCCATCTGGGTGATCGAGGTCAAGGACTTCCCCGTCGTGGTGACGATGGATGCCCACGGCCAGTCCCTGCACGAGGCGGTGGAGAAGGAATCAGGCAAGGCGCTGGCAGAGTTGATGGCGAAGTGAGCGCCGCGCGAGAATGATCCTGGCAGGTTTGATCTTGCTCCGCCCATAAGGTGTTATGCAATCAGCTTATACAAGTGTTGGGCAGCTATCACAGACTGAGAAGAGATGAAAACAAGATTCTGGGCTCCTACCAAGGTCATACTGATCATTGTTCTGGTGGTGATCGGTGTTCTTGCTCTCAAGAGGCTATTTCCCGTGCCATCAGCCAGCTCAGCAGAGCCCGGAATTGGAGTAGTCACAGATCCCGCAAAATATGCAACGCTGAGGGCACAACTGGGGGATGGTGCTGCTGTTCAGCACTTTCCCCTCACGATCCCAACTGAAGCCATCAACGTGCGCTTCTACTACAGGCCTAGCCTCTTTCAAGGCGGCACGAGCTTCCAACTCAGGCTGACTCTCCCAACCGACCAAGTGGACAAGCAATACTCCGAGTTTTCAGCCCAGGCAATCCACTCCTATATCGGCGGAGACACGAATGTTCATGTCAATCTGTCTGATGGCGTGCCAACTACACTGTTCTTCACGGGTGATAACGCTCAACAATCGTTTCCTACAACCTATGAGATACTCGTTCTTGGGGCTATGCCATACGGAGACTCCAATTTCATCTGGAATCATGGCATGACTTACGGAGTAGCTATCAACAATTCCGAGTCCATCGTTGTCTATTGGCTTGAAGATTGGTAATGAGGCAACTGCCCAACATCGGCTGCAGCGGACGGGCGGCATGCGCCGCCCGAAGGCAGGCTGCGCGATAATTGGCTTGGCGAGCCCTAAGTGTCCCACCCCACCGCCCGCCGCTGAGCCATACCGTTGTTGGGTGGCTAAAGCTAGTTGGCTTAGTGAGTTGTAAAGGTCTTCATTATGAACAACCTTGCTAAACTAAAGTCTCTTCGCCAAAAAATCTACCAAGACACAACAAGCAATTTTGGCGAGCATTTGCAGTTATTTTATGAAGGCAATTCTCTGCTTTTGGATGCCAGCGACATCCTCGTTTCGACCGAGAAGGTATCAGATCATCATACAGCGGATGGCGCATCGAAAACAGCAACTTGGCGATTTGTTTCAACCCTGCCTACCAGTTTATATTGGTGTTGTGAAATTGCCGTGAGCGGCGATTATGGTATTGCTAAGAACATACTCAGGCTTTCGCTTGAGGAGTTTGTAAAGCTAGCGTACTATTCAACTTTTCCAGATAAGGCTCTTAGGCAAGTTGTACGCGATAGAGACAGTGATGAAATAGATCTTGGGGACATGCTCAAACAACTGGAGTTGGAACACCGCTCGGGCATCTTACGGCTTTATGGTGATCTCAGCGCATTTTACTCACATGCAAATTTTAACTTACCGCGAGAGTTGGTTTTTGAGGAACCTGAGAAACAGATTCAAATAGGAGGTGGTCCTCGATTTAGTCCTGATTTATTTGAACCGATAATCCAGCAATTGATAATTATTGTTGCCAATTCGATAAAATATGTGGTGATAAGATTTCCTTATCTTATAGACGATAAAGTATGGATGGGCCGATTCGAAGAATTTGTGCCAAAAGCCGCCGATGTTCTCCCAGATTAACAGCACCACCCACCGATTAACCACAGTGTCAAGGGATGCGGAGAAAACGGTATGAATGAATTGATACCGGTCATATTGATGAAGTGGCCGTTTTTTCTTTCCAGGATGGTTTTTCCTTTGTTGGGGAATGCTTACCCTTCGGGTACGCTTCGCAGTCGCCGCCCCCGCAGGTTTATTTACCTGCCACCCTCAGCCACCCCGCGATCACCCACGGCGACATGGCAAATATCCCGATCAGGGCCAGTTCGCCGGCTCCACGCGCCAGGAGCGGGATGACCAGGCCCAGCATGGTGACGAAGTAACTCGCCACTGCCCAGCCGTCTAATTCCATCGCGGCTGGCTGGCGGGACTTCCCGGCGATGAGCAGGTAGAGGGCGTAAGTGGTGAAGACCGTCAGCCACCAGCCCCAGAAATTCTGCAGCGGGATGCCGTGGTAGGCGCCGTCCACGTCCCAGACCCAGTGGCCGTTGTAGACCATGACCGGGTCCATCACCAGGTCCCAGGCGGTCATCGCCAGTCCGCCAACTGTGGAGACGGCCAGCAGCCGCTGGCTCATCGCACCAGCAACATGCTGGATCGTCACATGAACGCCATGGCCCGCTGGTTGGACAGCACACGCTTCTTTCACGGTCACTGGGTTTCGGCCGAACGTTCCATTCGCGCTTGGGCTTTGTTGCACGATTTCGGACCCTATTGCCCGCGCTCCAAAATCAGCCAGACCTACTCGTCTCCTTTCCACAAACTGAACGGTTTTGTGTACCATGCCAACTGGCTTCATAATCTGCTCATCTCAACTTCCATGTCCGGTTGTTCGCGCTAACCACAAAATAAATCAGAATCAGAAAGATTTGGTAACTACCTACCCATCTTACCAAAGATTTGCTAAACGTAACTTCTCTACCGGACAAAAAGCGCATAGAAGTTGATGAAATGGTGGCTGACATCTGGTAAGCTTCAGCTCCTACCACAGAGCCAGGAGCGAACCATGAATGACAACCACCGACGCTATCGTAG
>VGNO01000084.1 GCA_016865985.1 Chloroflexota bacterium
TCCTGGATGCCTGGTTTGACAACTTTTGCGACATCGTCCCGCGTCCCTTCCCAGCCCCAGAACTTGAGCGCCATGGTCAGGTTGGCCGGACCACAGTAATTCCACCGGTTATGCTGGTCGACATAAACGACCCCAGCCAGTGAGATGGATAATGGCAGCGGAGTCGGTGTGATGGTCGGGGTTGGGGTTGGCCCGGATGGAGGGATGGGAGTAGCGGTGGGCGTCTGCATGGCGGCCAACGTTTGGGTCACCATCAGGTCCACCTGCGATTGTTGGGTGGGTAGGAAGATCACCTCGTCAGGTGGATTGAGCCAGTAGACGATGCGCGTCCGCAAGTCGGCCAGGCGCCAGGTCAGCCGTTCATGGATGGGCGGTACATAATACAGACCAACCAGCAGGGCGATGGAGGCAAGCAGGCCGCCGATGATGAATATGCCGCGTGGCCTGCGCCTGTAATTTTTCAACCGGGAGATGGGTTCATATGGATAGGGCATGGAAGGATTATAGAGCAGTACTCCGTTTCCTTCAAGGAAACGGAGTACTCTCAATTACACATCACGGACTTCGCCGTCGATCACATCCCCATCCTTGCCGGGAGAAGTCCCCGGACCTGTATCCGGTTGCGCCTCGCCGAAGCCCTGCGCCCCCCCCTGGGGTGGTGTCTGGCCTTGCGAATACAATTGCTGGCTGAGGGCATGGAAGGCATTCTGCAACTCATCAGTCAGTTTCTTGATCTGGTTCAAGTCCTCGCCCTGGGCTGCCTGCCTGAGTTCACCGACTTTTGTTTCGATATTCGAGCGTTCGGAAGCCGGCGCCTTGTCTCCGAGTTCCTTGAGCGCTTTCTCGGTCTGGTAAGCCAGGTTGTCTGCCAGGTTGCGGGCTTCGATCAACTCGCGCCGTTTCTTGTCCTCGCCCTCGTTCTTCCGGGCTTCCTGGACCATCTTGTCTATGTCGGATTTATTCAGGTTGGTGGAGGCGGTAATGGTCACTTTCTGTTCCTTGCCGGTAGCCTTATCCCTGGCAGTAACATTGAGGATGCCATTGGCATCGATGTCGAAGGTGACCTCCACTTGGGGAATGCCGCGCGGCGCGGGAGGGATGCCATCCAGGCGGAAGCGGCCGAGGCTCATATTATCCCCGGCCATCGGGCGCTCGCCCTGCAGGACGTGGATGTCCACGGCTGTCTGGTTGTCCGCGGCAGTCGAGTAGGTCTCGGTCTTCCGTACCGGGATGGTGGTATTGCGCTCGATCATGGTGGTCATCACGCTCCCCAACGTCTCCACACCGAGCGAGAGCGGGGTTACATCGAGGAGCAGGATATCCTTGACATCACCGCCCAGGACACCGGCCTGGATCGCCGCGCCGACTGCCACAACTTCGTCCGGGTTGACGCCCTTGTTCGGTTCCTTGCCGTCGGTCAGGCGCCGCACCAGGTCCTGGACCATGGGCATGCGGGTCGCGCCTCCGACCAGGACCACTTCGTTCAAGTTCCCGGCGTTCATCCCCGCATCCTTGAGGGCATTCAGGAAGGGGGTCTTGCAGCGGTTGAGCAGGTCCTCGGTCATCTGCTCGAACCTAGAACGGGATAGTTTCAACTGCATGTGCTTGGGTCCGCTGGCATCGGCAGTGATATACGGCAGGTTGAGTTCAGTCTCCATCACTGTAGATAGTTCGATCTTCGCTTTCTCTGCCGCCTCGCGCAAACGTTGCAAGGCCTGGCGGTCCTGTCGCAGGTCGATGCCCTGGTCCTTCTTGAATTCATCCGCCGCCCAGTTGACGATGCGCTGGTCCCAATCATCGCCGCCCAAGTGGGTATCGCCATTGGTGGACTTGACTTCGATCACCCCTTCGCCGACTTCCAGGATGGACACATCAAACGTACCGCCACCCAGGTCGAAGACCAGGATCGTCTCATTCTTCTTCTTGTCGAGTCCATAAGCAAGGGCCGAGGCGGTCGGTTCGTTGATGATACGCATCACCTCCAGGCCGGCGATGCGGCCAGCGTCCTTGGTAGCCTGGCGCTGCGAGTCATTGAAGTATGCCGGGACGGTGATCACTGCCTGCGTGACGCTCTGTCCGAGATACGCCTCGGCATCGCTTTTTAATTTTGCGAGCACCATGGCGCTGATCTCCTGCGGACTGTACTCGCGGTTCGTCGCCGGAATCTTGACCCGCACATCGCCCGAAGAGCCTTTCACCACCTGGAAAGACACCATCTTTCGTTCGTTCTCTACTTCCTCGAAATGCCGCCCCATAAAACGCTTGATGGAATAAACGGTATTCTCGGAATTGATGACAGCCTGGCGCTTTGCCGTCTGGCCGACCATCCGTTCCCCGTTCTTGGAAAATGCCACAACCGACGGGCACAACCGCCCGCCTTCTGCCGTGCTGATGACTGTCGGTTGTCCGCCTTCCATCACTGCAACGACGCTGTTGGTCGTTCCCAGGTCGATACCGATGATCTTGCCCATGTCTATACTCCTTGTTAGGAAATTGCTCGCTAAACGCTGGTTTCGAGATGGTTATAGTGTAGCCGATGTATGCAAGAAAAATATTAACGATGTATTGTTTTTTTGTCTGGCTGAAAACAAAAGAGTATTACCGGCCAAGATGTTGCCGGGAATTTACGGATCGTCAGGGCGGGTCTGGTTCCTTATGGAAGGTTGAAGATTGGCGGTCGTGATGGATTCCCGTTACGCCGCCAGAAGAGATTCAACGCCGGGCCGGGATCGGTGTTATCGTTCACCTGGTAATGCCCGATAACCTTATCCAGGGGTATTCCCCAACGGGCTGTGATATCTTCCACCAGGATGACCAGGGAGGCGATCTGCGCCTCGGGATAATCCTCCCAATAACGGTATCCAAATGATTCCAGGTAATCTTCGAAGATCGGACCGTCGAAGCCGTCGGGATTTACATATAACTTGTTGACCAGTTCGATCCCGATGGATTGGGTGTAATCCTCGTTCACCTTTCCGCCCGCGCCCAGGCAGCAGGTGACATGGAAAGCCACCAGCCCCTCAGGCGCCAATTGGTAGACTTGGCCGTCACGGTCGATCATATAGTGTGCGCTGGATTTATCGCGTTCCTGGAACTCAGATATGGAGGCCACCAACCCACCCCGTGTGGCATGGAGCACGATTGCCTGGGGCGTGTTTCCGGTGCGCATGTTGCACGATGGCCGCACGAGTACAGGGAAGAGCAAACGGGCCTGGGCTTCCGCACTCAACTCGGTGGGGAATTCCATTTGTTCGAGCGCGAACTGCCTTTCGTACACGTCCGGTATCCGGTCAACGGCGTCACAGTTCTGGGCATAGCGCATCGTATCGATGGGAGGAACAGGTGTAGCCGGGACCAAGGTTGGTGTCTCACTCGATGCTGGAGTGGGGGAAATAAACGGCAGGATGGTGGATGTCGGTGGGCTATCCACCGGTACGAACGGCGATGGCTGCGCCTCAGCCTGTGACGGGGTTCCTGCAACCGGGTTGCAGGCTGCCAACCAAGCGAGGATCAGGAAAAACGGAAAGGAGCGATGGATTCTCATATAGCGTATCCTATGTGGCTGGTAAAAAACAACGCCTTTGCAGGCGATGTTTTTGAGTGGAGATGGCGGGAATCGAACCCGCGTCCGAAAGATTCGACCCACGGAAATCTACGAGCGTAGCCGGCTGATGCTCGTCACCGGAGGCGCCTCAACCGGCAGGGACAGCCTCCAGCCATCCGTTCAGACTCGAAAGTCCTCTTTCACACAGTCAACGGCGTCGCTGCGTGGCGCTCCACCTTTGTGACGCCCGGCCCTGCCACCCGGTGGAGAACGGGGCAGGCGGACGCGGCCTCACTTTTGGAGACCGGCCGATCCACTCTCTACTGCTTACGCAGCGAGGGGCATAGCGGCGTAGGAAGTGCGGTTGGCACTTGATTTTTTGCGCTGAGTTTACGAGTTCGGCGCCTCTCGGCTCGCATTCCGGGACCAGCCTCCTCCGTCGAAGCCTGTCATCCCCAGAATACGAACACATTATAGCACAACGGACGGATGGGTCGTCTACCGGTTCTACCCGGTAAGGGAGTTCCTAAAACGATGGGCTTTCTTTCTTACCGTAGAGAGCGCGGAACTCGCAGAGAATAAACAGAGGGCTTCTCTGCGCTCTTTGCGTACCCTGCGGTAAAAAGCCAGAGGAAGCCCACTAAATTAGGCGCTCCCTACCGGTTATCGATGTCGACTAACGGATCCAGTTCTACTGGCTGAACTTCCCGGCAGTGGAATTCTCCCGCTTATCTTGCATCGGCGTTCCTGACGTATCGATGTTGATGAACATCCGGCATTGATTTCGAATACAACAAGCGTGATATACTCCTCTGTAACTTTTGAAATCCGGCGGGGTTTGTACCTGCAAGTCACGCCGGTAAGGTGACGTGGAGTGCCCGAAAATTCAGACAGCGAAGTACTGGCGCGTGCCCTGACAGGTGACCGTGAAGCCTTCGGAGCCATCTATGAGCAATACGTAGAGAGAATTTTCAACTACGTCTATTACCGCACAGGGAATGTCGACGACGCAGAAGACCTGACCGCACGGGTATTCTTCCGGGCTCTCCACCACATCCAGAACTACCATGATCGCGGTGTGCCGTTTTCTGCCTGGCTCTATCGGATCGCCCACAACCTGGTCGCCAACTGGCACCGGGACCGCAGCCGCCGGCAGGAGATCCCACTCACAGATACTCCCAACATCCGGTATCGTGGGGAACTACCGGAACAGGCATTACTGGCGAACGAAGAACGGCGGGGATTGATGCGTCTCATCCGCAGTCTACCCCCCGAAAGGCAGGAACTCCTGATACTGAAATTCGTAGACCACCTATCGAACGCCGAGATCGGCCTGATCATGAATCGAAGTGAAGGGGCAGTCAAGAGCCTTTATCACCGAACGCTATTAGCCTTGCGCGATGAAGTCGGTATCGACCTTACAGAAGAAGGAGAATGAGATATGCCGCACGATGCCAACGAGGGTAGAATTGACATGCGCCCTTCAACGAAGGACAAGAAACCTGAACGTGCAAGTGAGCGACTGGCGCGATTGGAGGAACGCCTCGGCGGTATCCTCCAACCCGTCCGCCCGCGCCGGGAGTTTATCAATGGTGTCCGCCAGCGTATCCAGATCGTCCAAAGGCCATCGGTTGTTAACCGTTTGAATTTTGGCCAATTCATCGTGGTGGTGTTGGCTGGAGTGATCTCGGCCTCCTTTCTGATGGTGATGGGGACTCGCCTGTTGCTGGCCGCCATGGCAGTCCTGGGACTGATCAAACCTGCACAACGGAAGCCTGTGCGTGCGTCTTCCTGACCACCAACCTGCATAACTGGGCAGTCCGGGGCGCTTCTGTGCCCCGGATTTTTTTTACCTTGATAGGGGTATGGATTAGTTAGCGAATGGAAGTAATAACGCCCTGCCAATGCAGGGCGCGGTATCCTAACGGTCACTTTTCAATGATCATGTGAAAGCCCGGCAATCAACCGCCTGGCTTCTGCGATCAAGTCCACCTCGACTGGAAATTGAAAGTCCCCGGTGACGCGGGTCGTCAAATGGATTGCAGCCGTCCGCAGGTCTGAGGAAAGGGCAGGGACTTGCGCCAGCGCCTGGAGCGTTTCATAAATACTGGCAGAACGTACCAAGACTCCGTGACGGCCCAGCCAATCGCGGGCTGCAATCCCGGCTGCGCGCCGGGCACAGACGCGCGCCCGGCCCTCGTTCCCGGAAACTCGCGCCGTTTCAGCGTCAATCAGTTCCCGCTCCATCTTCCCTCGAAGGTCTTCGTTCATATTGAAATTATACATTCCCTGAATGGCGATATAATCGGGCTATCTCATTCCCGGAGGAGTATCATGAAGAAGACCTTTTATTTGTTGTCCGTAATCCTGGTGGTGAGCCTCGCCCTGGCAGCCTGCAAGCCCGCCACCGAAGTCCCCACGGAAACACCCACTGCGACTCTCACGGAACCCTATCGGATCACAGGGTCGTTCGATTACACCGCAGTGGATTACGTCCTCGAGAGCCGCTGGCTGGACCATGCCGTGGCCCTGGTGGACATGTACGGTTTCATCACCCGCGATGAAGACTGGGAGATTCCGGTCGCATCGCAGTACCTGGGATTCATGGCAGCCGACAACGAAGCCAACCTGGCGACCTACGATCTCTTCCTGCCATCCAGGCCGGCTGCCACATTCGCCGATGTGGATAACGACGGCGTGTTGGAGACTGGCGTCCAGGTATTCACCATCGCCTACTGGCCGAATACCTACGGCGGCGTCTACTCCGAAGGCGATGACCGTTCCAGTGGCTGGCCTGCCTTCCTGGCTTCGATCAAGACCAACGAAGAAGACCAGTATGAGGTTACCGGTGGAAAACTGATCGTCTGGGCTCCAGATGACCAGCAGTCCTTCCCATCCGGCTTCGGCGAGGACGGGATGCTGTTCACCGCCGATGACCCCGTCGCCCCAATCCAGGCCGGCTGGACAATCGTAGACCTGGACCAATCCCCCTTCACTTTCAGCAAGGAAGCCGAACCGGAACTGGCGCTCTACCAGCCCGAATTCGTGGCTGAAAAGGACTTCTCAGCCATGACCTACACCGAGGCTTTCGAGGCTATGTTTGCTTTCGTCCGGCAGGAATATGCTTTCAATGGCATCGAAGGAAAGCAGCCCAATTGGGATACCCTCTACAGTGAATTGAAACCACGCGTGGAAGCAGCCGAGACAGCCGGCGACGCCGAGGCTTTCTACCTTGCCCTGCGCGATTTCACCTGGGCCTTCAAGGATGGGCATGTTGGGCTATCCGGGGGGGAAATCCAAAACAACCTGTTCATGGAGGCGACTGGCGGTGGATATGGTTTTGCCATCCGTGAACTGGACAACGGCGAAGTAGTCGCCATCTACATCATGGCTGGCGGCCCGGCGGAACTGGCCGGGATGGAGATCGGCGCTGTGGTGACCGAATTCAACGGCCTCCCGATCATGGATGCAATCTCGGCTGCCCGCCCGTGGTCGATCCAATCGATGGACGAGCATATCCGCTACCAGCAAACCAGGTACCTGCTCCGCACCCAGCCGGGGGTCGAAGCGACTGTCACCTTCGCCAACCCGGATGAACAACCCCGGACCGCGACCCTGACCGCCATCGCAGAGCGTGATAGTTTCGCCTTCACATCCATTTACAGGGATGCACCTGACGAAACCTACCTGCCGATCGAATTCACGATCCTCGAATCGGGCGTCGGTTACGTGGCGATATACACAAACGAGGATGATGTGAGCCTGATGATCAAGCTCTTCGAGCGCGCCCTGAAGACCTTCGTTGCAGCCGAGGCGCCCGGCATCATCATCGACATGCGCTACAACAGCGGCGGCCTGCCGCTCGGCCTGGCCACTTTCCTGACCGAAAACGACATCCCCATGGGCCAGACCTACTATTACAGCGAGACCACAGGCCAGTTCGAACCGGAAGGTTCGCCCAGCATCTGGGAGCCAATGGTGGAACAATACACCTTCGACAAGATGGCGCTGCTGGTCGGCCCGGCCTGTGTCAGCGCCTGCGAGGAAGAATCCTACGGCTTCAGCCAGGTGCCGGGTATGATGGTGATCGGCAATGCGCCAACCTCAGGCGCATTCGGTGAAGTCTCGCGCGGCCAGATCCTGCTGCCCGAGAACTTCTACATGCAGATCCCGACCGGGCGCTTCCTGCTGCCAGATGGCAGCCTGTTCCTGGAAGGTGTGGGGGTCCCGCCGACCGTGGATGTGCCGGTCACATTGGAGACCGCCACCAGCGCCGAGGATATCGTCATGCTGTTTGCGGAACGCGCCATCCTGCTCCCGCTCGGCGCAGGGATCACCCCATCCGGGTCACCGAGCCTCATGTCTCATGCCCAGACTGAAGCGGGTCTCTCCTCGGCTGATTTCCTCGAAGACCGGGCGCGGGAGGAATACACCACCGAAGATATGCTCGAGACGGACAAGGAATTCACCTACAATATCCCGCTCTCCCGCTCCGTCCCGTTGATGTGGGTCTGGGGCTGGTGCGCCAAAGATGAAGCCACACTGGCAGACAACCTGGGGAAGATGGACTTTACTTTCACCCTGAACGGCGAGCAGGTGTCCCTCGATTCTTTCCTGAACCTGGACTACGACTCCAGCGATGGGCAGAAGTGCACCGCCTATATCCTCGGCCTGACCAACTGGCCCGGCGGCGAACACCATCTCTCCACATTGGTGGAATTTACCCAGGCGCTCAACGACGGCGTTTATGACTTTACTCCCGGCACGCAGACCTTTACCTACACGGTCTACGTCAAGCCGTAGAAAGTCCTTGCAAGGAAGCGAAAGAGCGGCAGTCAAGTACTACCGCTCTTTTTTTGCATCTCCTCGGGCTGGCTTATAAGCCGCATTCTGTCCAATGGAGGGGTGTTGGTTTACGTCCCGTAGGGCTTCTTCCCAACTCTCCACCTGGGCGATCATCTCTCTGGACGGCGCGTCGCCGCACCGTTCTAGCGGCCTACCCGGGACTGGCCCACCCACCTTAGGGCGGGCGCATGAGATGGCGAGCAGCCACCCATCGTCCACGGACGATTTCGTCCCTGCTTGGCCTTGCTCCCGGCGGGGGTTACCTGGCCGCCCGCATTACTGCGGACGCCGGTGGTCCCTTACACCACCTTTTCACCCTTGCACCCCACCCCGAAGGGCGAGGGCGGTTTGTTTCTGTGGCCCTTGTCCGGCAGGTTAACGCCTCACGGCGGTTTCCCCGCCCCGGGTGCTATCCGACGCCGTGCTCTGTGGAGTGCGGACTTTCCTCGACGCCGACAACGCAGCGCCGCGATCGCCCAGCCAGCCTGAGGATGATGTCATCATACCTGCTCTTGGCGTGAGCGTCAACCATTGCAACTTCATGAGAAAGGCGGTCACCTCGCGATGACCGCCTCATAGGATGAACCACTGGCCTGGATAGGCTAACGCCGGTTGCGCAGGAAAGTGGGGATATCCAGATCCTCGGTATTGAATGTCTGCGGCTTCACATCGGCGCCCTGGGACTGGGTCCGGTTGGCCTCCACGCTGACCGTTTCCAGCGGACGGTTGTCGATCCGCTCGGCGACCGGGCGGGTGGAGGGCCGCTGGGCGATGATCCGGCGCGGCATCCCCGTGCGTTCGAAACCGGTGGCAATGACCGTAATACGCACTTCATCGCCCAGTTCGGGATCGATGACCGCACCGAAGATCATGTTGACATCCGGGTGTGAAGTCTCACGGATGATGGCTGCCGCCTGGTTGACCTCGAACAGGGTCAGGTTCGGGCCGCCGGTCACATTGAACAGGACGCCGCGCGCCCCGTCGATGGTGATGTCCAGCAACTGGCTGGAAATGGCCTGCTCGGCTGCGACCCGGGCGCGGTCCTCGCCGGAGGCCTTGCCGACCGCCATCAGCGCCGCGCCGCCTTCGGACATGATGGTGCGGACATCGGCGAAATCCAGGTTGATCAAGCCGGGGATGGTGATCAACTCGGAGATGCCCTGGATACCCTGGTGCAGGACTTCATCGGCAATCCGGAAGGAATCCTGCAGGCTGGCGCGCTTATCCACCATCTGCAACAGCCGGTCGTTGGGGATAACGATCAACGTGTCGGTGTGTTCCCGCAACTTTCCGATACCGCCTTCAGCCGACTGCATCCGTTTTCCGCCTTCGAAGGTGAAGGGACGGGTGACGACCGCGATCGTCAGCGCCCCGCATTCCTTGGCGACCTGGGCCACGATCGGCGCAGCGCCGGTACCAGTGCCACCACCCATGCCGGCAGTGACAAAGACCATGTCTGAGCCTTTCAGGACATTGTACAAGTCGTCTGCCGATTCTTCGGCCGCCTTTCGACCCTGCTCCGGGTTGCCGCCCGCGCCCAAACCGCGCGTCAGTTTATTCCCCATTCGGACGCGGGTGGGAGCCTTCGAGAGCAGCAAGGCTTGGGCATCGGTGTTGACGGCGATGAATTCTACACCCTGGATGCCTTCGTCGATCATCCGGTTGACGGCGTTCGTTCCGCCGCCGCCCACGCCGATCACCTTGATCCGGGCAAATGCTTCAGTGGTTGTCTTTTTTGTGTCCATGATGTTTCTCCTTGTTCATTCTCGTAAGGAACGTTCGAGTGGTTGTTCATTCCGGGGCAGGTCCATATTCCTTCCTGCCATGTACATTTTCATCAAGGGAGCAGCCTTTTCAGCCAGTTCTTGACCACAGTCAGGTCCATACTGCTCTCTCCTTTCACCCGGCGACGCGGGCGGTCGCGTGCCGGGGGAATATCCATATCCTGCAAGCCGGCTGCCCAGTGGAGCAGGCCGACGCTGGTCGAATAAGCCGGCGACCCGAGCGAATCGGTCAAGCCGACCAGGTTCTCCGGTTTGGCGGTGCGCACCGGCATGTTGAGCGCCGAACCGGCCAGTTTTCGAATGCCCGAAAGGGCGCTCGTCCCCCCCGTCAACACCATCCCGGCTGGCAGAAGGCCGTCATACCCGGAACGCTTGATCTCCTGCATCACCAGGGAGAACAGTTCCTCCACCCGGGCTTCGATGATGTCCGCCAGTTCCTGGCGGTTGATCTCTACAGCATGTTCCTCGCCGAACGGTTTTATGGAAAATACCTGTTCACGACCGATGTCGGACTTGACGGCATAACCATACTTCAACTTGACCTCCTCCGCCTGGGAGAGCGGAAGTCGCAAGCCATGGGCGATATCGGCGGTGATGTGGTTGCCGCCCACTGCCAGCACCATCGTGTGCCAGACGGATCCATCCACGTAGAGCGCCAGGTCGGTTGTCCCGCCGCCGATGTCGCAGACCGCGGCGCCCATCTGCTTCTCGGTATCGTTCAACACTACATCGCCGGAAGCGAGTGGGTTCAGTACAAATTGCACCACATCCACACCTGCTGCGCCAACGCACTGGCGCAGGTTTTCG
>VGNO01000085.1 GCA_016865985.1 Chloroflexota bacterium
CGGCTTGCGTGTCATTGATCATTTGCTCGATCACAACTTGCCTTTGCCTGTCTCTTTTACAAACTTTTCACATGCTTATCCGCTGTTTGTCCGGTAGAGAATCTTGACCATCTCTTTCCAATACCCACGTTTCCCCGCCGTTTCTTTTGTTATCAAAGAATATTTCGTTGACATCGAGATACCAATACTCGGATTTAGTGTTAGTTACAAAATAGCCTTCAGAACTTATCAAGACAAAGTCAAGTGTATCTTCATTAACTATTGATTTATACCTATAGGAAATCTCTTGACCTTCACTGTCATAAGCGTAAGTTGACTTCCAACAGCCAAGAAAGAATTCGCTCATTGGGGCATCTTCAGGAATATCTTGCAATCCAGGTTGTTTGGTCGTAAGGATGCAACCTGATATCGCTATTATAAAAAGGCTCAATTCTAGAATTCGCAAAATGGTGGGTTTTTTCATCATCTCCTCTCCTTATATTTAATAAAGAGCAGCCTTGTTCGACGTGGGTCTCCGATCCCGTCAAGTTTTACCCATCGTTCTGGCTTGTTCGGCAAGGGTCTCCGACCCGGCCGGGTTTTGACCGAAGGCCTCCGCGCTCGCGAGAGACTTCAGGGCATCGACGCACCTTCTATGTTATTTCTCGTAGGCTTTCAGGAAATCGTCTCTCGAAATCCCCGCCTGGGAGAGAATGGTGCGCAAGGTTGAACTTTTGAGTATGCGGTGGTTGGGCATGGTCAGCGGGGTGTTCGTCCCGTCTGGATTTTCCCGCAGCATGGCGATATGGTTCCCTTCACGCACCAGGCGAAACCCCAGGCGCTCGAATGCGCGGACAACTTTTGCCCTGGGTGCGTCGACTGGGAACTTGGGCATCAAACCGCGATCCCCGCTTCGGCGACAAATGCTTCCAAGACAGGCGTTTCAGTGCGGAGAACAGCACTTCCAAAGGTTTCGATATGAAATTGAATGGCTGATTTGACATCCGCAAGAACTTCTTCGTAGGTGTCGCCTTCTCCGACAACAATACCTTTTAACCCAAGAGGATATGCGACATATCCTTCGGGGTGTTTTTCGACGATAATTTTTATCTGTTGAACCATAAGATTGCCTCTGCGCGTATTATAAGCTGTTTCTTCTGCGGTGAGAGTATCAGGATTCCTTATCCTGTGAGTGTAAAAATCCCACAAGCCTTTGGCCGGCGAAGCGCTCGTTACCGCTTGGCTCGTTCAGTAAGGGTCTACGACCCTGCCAACTTTTATCCTCGTTCCGACGCTCTGCGTCGGAACGCTTACGTACACCCTCCGCGCAGACCGAGACGGGGTGACGACGCGGAGCATCATTACCAGGAATATATCTCCTCCGCCAGCCGGAACTCCCCGGGGGTATTCAAATTCCGAAAGGCAAGCCCATCCACATCAAACCGGGCGGTCTCCTCCGGGCTCAGAATCCGCACCTTTGCCTGCTCGAACCAGGAGATCAGTTTCCACTGCTCCGCCTCCAGGGCGGCTTCCACCAGCGGCAGGCAGGTCTCCCGGCGGTAGACGGCGTGCAGGGGTTCCAGCCCATTTGCAGTGGACGGCACGACCGCGTCCGCGGCGTTCTTTTCGAGTTCAGTGCGCGCAAAGCGGAACAGTTCCAGGCTGGCGAAGGGCATGTCGCAGGCCGCCACGGCCACCAGCGGGTGGGCGGCGGAAGCCAGCGCGGTATAGAGTCCGCCCAGGGCGCCGCGCCCGGGCCGCAGGTCCGGGAAGAGCCGTAATCCCAAAAAAGCATAGTCCTCCGGCCGGTTGGCGGTCACGATGATCTCATCCGCCAGCGGCGCGAGGCGTTCGATCACATGCTGGACCAGGGGCCGGCCCCGGAAGGGCATCAGCGCCTTGTCCTGCCCCATGCGCCGCGAGCCGCCGCCGGCCTGGATGGCGAGGGTCAACATACCTGCATTATAATGACGAAAGCCTGCAAATGGACCCGTGTCCGTGTCTCACCTTTGTGACCCTTCGTGGTGAGCCGGTTTCAGGCGTAAAAGTCAAGGAGACCGATGCCGACCCTGGTGGATGTGCTGGACGGTTTGACGGTTGACGGCGAACTGAGCGAGGCGCTGCCGGACGGGGCGGCGCGCTGCCTGGCCTGCGCCCACCGCTGCCTGGTGCGGGCGGGACGGCGCGGCATCTGCCAGGTGCGCTTCAACCGGGAAGGCCGCCTGCGCGTCCCGTGGGGATATGTCTCGGGCCTGCAGGCCGACCCGGTCGAGAAGAAACCGTTCTTCCATGTGCTGCCGGGCGAGACGGCGCTGACCTTCGGCATGTTGGGCTGCGACTTCCACTGCGGCTACTGCCAGAACTGGTTGACCTCCCAGGCGCTGCGTGACCCGGCAGCGGACGAGTCCATTTCCTTCATCCGCAAGGTCTCGCCAGAGCAGGTGGCCGAAGCCGCGCGGCGGGTGGATGCGGCGGTGGTCGTCTCCTCGTACAACGAACCGCTCATCACCAGCGAATGGGCGGCGGCGATCTTCGAACAGGCCAAAGCAGACGGGCGCAAGTGCGCCTTTGTTTCGAACGGCAATGCCACCCCCGAAGCGCTGGACTATCTGCGCCCCCATCTAGATGCCATCAAGATCGACCTGAAATCCATGCAGGACAAAAACTACCGCACACTGGGCGGGGCGCTGAAAAACGTGCTGGATACCATCCAGCGCGCCCGCCAGTTGGGGTTGTGGGTGGAGGTGGTGACGCTGGTCGTGCCGGGCTTCAACGACAGCAACGACGAACTGTGGGAGGCGGCGCGCTTCCTGGCCGGGGTCACGCCGGATATCCCCTGGCACGTAACCGCCTTCCACAAGGATTACAAGATGACCACGCCGGAGAACACCCCTGCGGCCACCCTGCTGCGGGCAGCCGAGATCGGGCGCGAGGCCGGCCTGCGGCACGTCTATGCCGGGAACCTGCCGGGGCGGGTGGAGACGTACGAAGACACCCTTTGCCACCAGTGCAATGCCACCCTCGTCCAGCGCCAGGGCTACGTCATTTACGGCTACCGGCTTACACCCGAAGGGAAATGCCCGGAGTGCGGCGAAGCCATCGCCGGGGTGTGGAGCGAAAAACCGGGCGACATCCAGATACACGGGCCGGGAATGCCGTGGAGGATTTGATGAAACTGCACCCCTATGTGGATTTCACTTGGCCGGAACTGAAAGAGATGCCGCGTTCCATGCCATTGTTCCTGCCGCTCGGCGCGGGCCTGGACCTGGAGCCCCTCCGCCGCCGGGACGAGGCGATCATCCTCGAGCCGATCCCCTATGGCTGGCCGGAAAGCGGGCTGGGCGTAGCGCCGGAGACATTCAAACAGTTCGTGGATGGCATCCTTTCCAGCCTGGGCGAGGACGGCTGGCAGGAGGTAAAGGTGCTGGCGGCGGAGGGCGATACCTTGCCGGATTTTTCCGCCCCCGTCCTGCGGGTGAAACGGAACACAGACCCGGCCATCCATCTGCCGCCCGGCGGACGGGTGGCGCTGGTCCCGGTCGGGCATACCGAGCAGCACGCCTACCACCTGCCCTTCGATACCGATACCCGCATCATCGAGGCCATCGGGCGCGGCGCCCACGCCGGGCTGCCGGATGCTACCTCGCTCCTGCCCGTCCTGCCCTACGGCGTCAGCGCCCACCGCGCCTCCTATTTCGGGACGCTCAACGCCGGGGCGCGTCCCTTCGAGGATTTCCTGGTCGCCGTGGTCGAGGCGCTGGTGAGGCAGGGGCAGGACCGTTTCTTCTTCCTGAACGGGCATGGCGGCAACCACTCCTACCTGGTCAACGTGGTCAAGGCCGCCGGGGAACGCCACCTGGACGCCTTCACCGCCACTGCCTTCCTGTACCTCTCGACCGGGGACGGCATCCGCGCCCTGGAACAGCGCCGCACCTCCGGGATCGGCGGCATGGGCCATGCCTGCGAACTGGAGACCTCGCTCATGCTGCACCTCGACCCGGCGCGGGTGCGCATGGAACGCGCCGTGGATGAGACCGAATTCATTTCCACGCCCAATTACTACATGGACTGGATCGAGGGCGGGGCCTTGATCGCCAACCCGCCCTGGTATGACGACACGAAGACAGGCGCCTACGGCGCCGGGTCACAGGCTACAGCCGGGAAGGGTAAGATCTGGCTGGAAGCGGCCATAGCCGAGAAGATGGCGCTGGTGCAGGAGATCCACGAACAACACCGGCGGCGGATGGCGCGCCGGGCGGGTCCATTAACCTGAAAATCGGAAACCTACAAGAAAGGTGGAAGGTATGGAAATCTCAATAACCTACGAAAAAGGCCGCGTCCCGGTCGTAGTCCTGCGCCTGGCAGGGATGCTGGACGGTTCGACGTATGAGAAGTTGAACGAAGCAGTCCGCAAGATATATGATGGAGGCGGGCGCAACCGGATGGTGAAGAAGGCTGGGCATCGTTCCACGCCATTGACCGTAACCGCGATAGCGGCGTTCAGCAGCATGTCAAACTGCTCAACCCGCTTCCGGAGGTGGCGCGGGTGATCGAAATGGTCGGGTTCGACCGGTTCTTCGAGACCTACAGCGACCTGAAAAAGGCGGTTGCATCCTTTTAGACTGCGACCTATTGGAAGGGAATGGCTGATTTCGCGGGCTTCTTCTGGATTTTCACCGCAGAGCACGCAACCCCCAGAGTTCGGGGGCGGGCGAGCGCAGAGAAACCCTTCGTTTTTTTCTCAACGAACTCCGCGCTCTCTGCGGTTAGAAAGAAAGCCCATCGTTTTAGACACTCCCGATGGAATATCTGGACCCGGGAAGAAGCGAAGGGAGTAAAATATAACCCTTCGTCTTCTTTTTTCTCCCGACACAGCGACCCTCATGGAACCCAAGACCCTCCACGTCCTCGAATACGCCAAGATCCTCGAACGCCTGGCCGAACACTGTGATTTTTCGGCCTCGGCGGACCTGGCGCGCGCCCTCCAACCCTCCACCCGCCTGGACGAGATCCTGCGCCGCCAGGACGAGACCAGCGAAGCGCGCCGCCTGCTGGACGGCGCCGATGCCAGCGTCGGCGGGGCGCACGACATGCGCCGGGCGGTGGACCTGGCGCGGCACGGCGGCGTGCTGGAGCCGCAGGAAATGCTCGATATCCAGTCCACCCTCATCGCCGGGCGGACGTTGAAGAAACTGCTCATCAAAAACGCCGAGGCCTGCCCGCGCCTGGCCGAAATGGCCGCCGCCATCCCCGAACTACAGGAACTGGTGGACGCCATCGGACGCACGATTGCGGATAACGGCGAGGTGCTCGATTCGGCCTCGCCCCGGCTGGCCTCCCTCCGCTCCGAGGCGCGGGTGGCGCACGAGCGCCTCGTCGGCCGCCTGCAGCGCTACCTGACCGATGGCAGCGTCTCGCCGATGTTGCAGGATGCGCTCATCACCCAACGCGACGGGCGTTACGTGCTGCCATTGCGGGCCGAGTTCAAAGGCCGCATCAAGTCCATCGTCCACGACCAGTCTTCCACCGGGGCAACCCTGTTCGTCGAACCGCTGGCGGTGGTCGAGATGAACAACGCCTACCGCGAACTGCAACTGGCCGAGCGGGACGAGGCGCGCCGCGTGCTGGCCGACCTGTCGCTGCAGGTCGGCGCCCAGGCCGAAGCCATCACCTGGGGCATCGAAGCCCTGGCCGAACTCGACCTGGCCTTCGCCAAGGCCAAGTACGCCTCCGGGACGGACGCCAGCGAACCGGTCATCCGGGAGGCGGGGGCTGAAAGGCCCGTCATCCGTCTCCACCAGGCGCGCCACCCCCTGCTCGACCCTCCAGCGGCCGTGCCGGTCGACATCCTGCTCTCGCCCGAGACGCGCTCGGTGGTCATCACCGGTCCGAACACCGGCGGCAAGACCGTCACGCTCAAGACGGTCGGCCTGCTGGCGTTGATGTCCCAGACCGGGTTGCACATCCCGGCCCTCTCCGGCTCGGAGATGCCGGTCTTCGGCGCCGTCCATGCCGACATCGGCGACGAGCAGTCCATCGAACAGTCCCTCTCGACCTTCTCCGGGCACATCACCAACATCATCCAGATCCTGAAGACGGCGGACGAGCATTCGCTGGTGATCCTGGACGAACTGGGGGCCGGCACCGACCCGCAGGAGGGCGCGGCGCTGGCGCGCGCCATCCTGACCCATTTCCTTTCCGGCGGGGTGACGACCTTCGTCGCCACCCACTACCCGGAACTGAAGACCTACGCCCAGGTGACGCCCGGCGTGACCAATGCCTCGCTGGAGTTCGACCTGCGCACCCTGCGCCCAACCTATAAACTGACCATCGGGCTGCCGGGCCGGTCCAATGCCCTGGCCATCGCCCAGCGGCTCGGCCTGCCGGAGGCCATCCTCGAATCCGCCCGCAGCCAGGCGCCGGCCGACGAACTGCGCGCCGACAAGTTGCTGGACGATATCCACTACCAGAAGAAGACCGCCCGCAAGGAACGCGAGAAGGCCGAGAAAGCCCGCATCGAGTCGCACCGGCTGCGGCGTGAACTGGCCGAAAAACTGGACGGGATCGAGGCCGAACGCCAGGCCATCCTGGAAAAGGCGCAGGCCGAGGCCGAGGCCCAGGTGGCGACGCTCCAGGCCGAGGTCCAGGATTTGAAACGGCTGCTCCAGCGGGCGCGCCAGCCGCTCGAGGAAGTCAAAGCCATCGCGGAAAAAGCGGACCTGGTGGAGGAAAAAGTCCAGAAGAAGGTCACGCGGCGCAAATACCCCATCCCACCGGCGGGCGGCGCGTTCGCGGTGGGCGAAAAAGTGGTCCTGAAGAAACTGGGCAGCCAGGGGGTGGTCACGGCGGTGGACGGCGGGGAGGTCGAAGTGCAGATCGGCGCGCTGCGGATGCGGGCGCGGCCGGGCGATTTGGAGCGGAAGGAAGAAGCCCCGCCCACGGAGGCTGGCAAGCGCAAGGCAGCGCGGACCGAAGAAAGCCAGGCGTACACCACCGCCAGCCTGGCGCCCTCGCCGGGCATGGAACTGGACCTGCGCGGCCAGGCATCGGACGACGCCCTCGACCTGCTCGAACGCTACCTCGACCGCGCCTACTCGGCCGGGATGCCGTTCGTGCGCATCATCCACGGCAAGGGCACCGGAAAACTGCGCATGGTGGTGCGGGAGGCGTTGAAACACGACCCGCGGGTGGCTTCGTTCGAGGAGGGGGGCGCGAAAGAGGGGGGCGAAGGCGTGACGGTGGCGCTGATCGCCGCCGAATAAACTCAGGGCTGGATCGCCGCCCGCCAGACGGAATCCAGCGCCTGCAGGGCGCTCAGGCGGTAGAGTTGGATGGCTTCATCGGTCAGGTAGACATCCCCCAGGCCGGCCTGGTCGGGCTTGGTGTACAGGCCGTGCTCCGGCAGGGCCAAGGCTTCTGCCCAGAAGTTCCAGAAGGGGATGTCGAACTCGACCGCCAGGATGGCCAGGTCCAGGTTGGTCAATTCCCCCTGCAGCCGGTCGTCGGCCTTGGAAACCAGGATGGGCGCCACCCCGCTGCCGAGCAGTTGCTGGATGATGGTGCGCAGGTACTGCTGGTTGCGTTCCACCCAATGCGTTCCCACGTTAATGAAAACAAAAGACGGCTTGTGGATGCGCAGTTCGCAATCCACCGGGGTCTCATCGGCGCGGCAGCCGTAGGTACCCTGGTGCCATTCCGGCCACAACAGTCCTCCGGCGGTGGTGGCGTCCCGGACGGTCGGACTCTCGCGGTTGAAGGAGCCGTGGAAATAAACGACCGTCTCCTGCAGGTCCGGCGGCAGGGCGGCAAAGACCTGCGGGTCGGTCTCGTAGACGCCCATGAAGACCTCCGGCTTGCTCTGGCAGTCGCCGAAGACGGAGAAAGCCTGCGGATTGTTGCCCAGTTCCCGGCCGAGGCGGTAAGTCTCCGCCACCCGGCTGGTAATGACCGGCAGGACCGGCCAGTTCCGCCAGTCTTCGGGATCGAGGTCGAGTTCGGCGGGCAGGACGGCGGTTCCGGCTTCCGCGGTGGCCTGTCCCTCCGGCGGGAGGCTGGCGGGCTGGGAACCGTCGGGGAGGGTGGGCGCGGTCGGAGACGGCTGGGCGGCGGGGCCGGATTGCGGGGCGCAGGCTGCCGCCGCCAGGGCCCAGGCTAGCAGGGGGAGGGCCAGGCGGGTAATCTTTTGGAGCATCGCGCAAGTATAGCAAAAAAATCATCCCCGGGGCGGCGGGGCGGGTGGGGTAAAATAAGGAACAGGATAAAATCCTAACAATCAAGGAATGGGTTCAAATGACCATCAACGATCTTTTCACCGACCAAACACTTATCGCAAAAATTCAAAAACGCCTGCCGGAGTTGTTTTATCTGGCGGAGTTGGAAAGTTCCCGCGCGGGCAAGGTTGGGATGGAGGTCGGTTCCATGCGGGAAAAGATTCTCATCGCTCTGTTGCTCTATAAATTTAGCGAGCAAAATGTCGAAACAAATCTGCCAATCCATGAACCAGAGACGGATGTCATCGTGTTCGGTAGGTCACTTTCGATCAAGACCATGACGGGTGCGTCATTCAAAAGCGTCAAACTGATATGGACGGTGGACGCGTAACAGGCAATTGAGTTTTCTAAACACTACATTCCTTGTTGCGATATGCTACTTGTGCAGATAAATTGGGATCATGCAGGCGGTTTCTATTGGTTTTCACAGGAAGCACAGTCTGAAACGCTTGAGAGAATGGGAAGGGCAAAATACATCAAACTGCCAAAGGCAGGAACGAACCCGCGTGGCGTGGAATTATCTGCAAAAGCATTGGAGGTCTTATCCAATCACCCGCAGACGCTTAAATTTCCAATACAGTGGCATAGAACGAAAGTGGATTACAATCCTTATCGGAGATGGCTCGACTTCTGGCAAGAGGACTGAGAGAGGACCGAGAAATGAAAAAAGGTTCAAAGACAACCAAATTCGGAACAACTTCGAGGGTTAATCACGACTCTTCGGATTACTACAATTCCAAACTGTATTCAGAATTATCAGACAATGGCGGTAACGGGAATGGAGCAAAACCCATTGAAGATAATATATTCCCTATTGAATTTGAAAACAAGATCATTTTGGGAACTTCCGAGAACATGAAAGAAATCCCTGACAATTCATTGCATTTAATGGTCACGTCACCGCCGTATAACGTTTCCAAAGAATACGATGAAGATTTATCGCTGAAAGAATATTTGCAACTCCTCAAAAATGTGTTCTCTGAAACGTATCGCGTCCTTGTTTATGGCGGACGCGCGTGTGTCAATGTGGCTAATCTTGGCAGGAAACCATACATCCCGCTTTCTGATTACATCTCGCACATGATGATTGATATCGGCTTTAAAATGCGCGGAGAAATTATCTGGGCAAAAGGTGCGGGCGCAGGCGTTTCGATGGCATGGGGAAGCTGGCAATCTGCGTCGAATCCAGTTTTACGCGACACACACGAATATATTATGGTTTTCTCAAAAGGCGCGTATGACCGAAAGAAAGGTGATAAAAAAAACACCATCGCCAAAGAGCAATTCATGGAATGGACGAAATCGGTCTGGACGATGAATCCCGAATCGGCAAAGAAAGTCAAACACCCTGCTCCATTTCCTGTCGAGTTGCCATATCGTTTGACTCAACTGTACACATTCAAGGGTGATATTGTCCTCGACCCGTTCATGGGTAGTGGCTCGACAGCCATAGCGGCGTTGAAATCCGAAAGAAAATATGTGGGCTATGATGTTGACCCTGAATACATCAAGATAGCTGAAGAAAGAATAGAGCCATACAAACAACAACTGGTATTGAGCCTGTGATTTACAACTCCCCTTTCGGTAACGAGAGGGGAGTTTGTTACTGGAAGATGGATGTGAGGCTTGCCGCGCTTGGGGTGGCGGGGTAAGGGAGCGAAATGAGTTGGCGCGGAAGTATGCCGAAGAGGCGTTGAGGTTGGCGACGTGCGACGGTCCGCCGTATTATTACAAGGTCGCGTATGAGGAGGCGGTGAGGATGTTGGAAAGACTGAAGACGGAAGGATGAAGGCTTGCCCTGAGCCGTCGTGCTGAGCTTGTCGAAGCAGAAGTCGAAGGGATGAAAAAAGGACTCTGCGCATTCAGAGTCCTTTTCGTTTATTTCCGTTCTGCAACTTGATATGCCGCTGAACGGGACTGTTTATCCACAGGACTGCTTCGCTTGTATTTTCGAGGAGGGACTTTATCCATTAGCTGGATGAGCAAACGCAAGGCATCATTGACCGATTCTGAATCGGGAAAATATTCGAGAACATCGGGAGCAAGTAAAACTGTCCCTTCCGCCAAGATGTAATGATTCACCTCAACCGTCCCATCCTTTTTAGTCACATGGACGGTATAGCCTTTATCCATCGGGCGATAAAACTTTCCGCGCTCGGCTTTGCTGAAGTCAAATTCGGCGCGCATTTCACTGTCTTTGTTCTTCGTTTTCTTCATGTCTCAAATTATACCCCCCTACTGATCAACTCCCAATCTCCAATTACCATTTACCAATTACCTTCTTCACTGAAAACTGATGACTGTTCACCGATTACTGATTACCGCTTTTCCTGTACAATAGAATCACACCTCACACAAGGAGCGCCCATGAACGAACGAGTTGCCATCGTCGGAGTCGGCTGGGCGGGATTTCGGCCAAAGACTCCCGACATATCCTACAAGGAAATGATCTACGAGGCGGCCGTCCGCGCCTACAACGACGCGGGCGTGGATCCGCGCAAGGACGTGCAATCCTTCGTCACCGTGGCGGAGGACTTTCACGAAGGCACGAGCATCTTCGACGAGTACACGCCCGACCAACTCGGCGCCGCGATGAAGTCCATGCACACCATCACAGGCGACGGCCTGCACGGACTCGCCACCGCGGCCATGCTCATCCAAACGGGGCAATTCGACATCGTGGCGCTCGAAGGCCACAGCAAAGCCTCC
>VGNO01000086.1 GCA_016865985.1 Chloroflexota bacterium
TTGTTGCCTTGCAAGTCTCGCCCTGGCGATAGGGATCATCGTTGTGATCGTCCGCCGTCAACGGAGGAATGCATGAAACCGACCTACCGGATTACCGCCTCGCTGGTTGCAGCAGCCAGCCTGATCTTGGCCTGCGAGTTCTCGTTCAGTTCGCCGGATGCCACCAGCCTGCCAGACCTGGCGGGGATCCAGGTTGAATTTCCCCTCGACCAGGCGCTGGTCTATTCGGGCGGGGAGAGCAACAACCCGCGCGATTACGACCCGGCCACCACCCACAGCGCCGGAGATAAACTGCTCTACAGCGGACTGGTGACGCTCGACCCCAACCTGAACCTGGCGCCTGAACTGGCCGAGGGCTGGGAGGTTTCCGCCGATGGCACAGTGTACACTTTTTACCTGCGCCGGAATGCCGTTTTCCATGACGGCAAGCCGGTCACGGCTGAGGATGTGGTCTACTCCTGGGAGCGCGCCGCCGACCCTGACACCCGGTCGGACACGGCGCTGACCTACCTGGGCGACATCGTGGGCGTGCGCGAGATGAACAGCGGAGAGGCCGGTCATATCTCCGGCCTGCTGGTCGTGGACGACCACACCCTGCAGGTCACGATCGACGCCCCGAAACCCTACTTCCTGCACAAACTGACTTATGCCACCGCCTTCGTCGTCGACCGGGAGAATGTCGAATCCGGGCCGGATTGGTACCGCCGTCCCAATGGGACCGGGCCGTACGCACTGGTGCGCTGGGACAGTTTCGAACTCATGGTCTACGAACGCAACCCGGACTACTACTTGGGCCTGCCTTCCATCCCGTATGTCGTCATCCAACTCTATGCCGGGGACGGGATGCGTCTCTATGAATCGGGCCAGGTGGATGTGACCGGCGTCTATCCCTACAATGTGCCGCGCGTGCTCGATCCCGACGACCCGCTGCACGAGGATGTAGTCTCCGGTGTGGACCTGTGTACTTCCTATATTGTTTTCGATACCTCCATGCCGCCGTTCGACGATGTAAAGGTACGCCAGGCATTCACCATGGCCTTCGACCGCCAGAAATACCTGGATGTTGTCTACAACGGGGTCGGGCTGCCGGCCGCTGGCGTTTTTCCTCCCGCCATGCCCGGCTACAACCTGGACCTGGAGGGCCTGCCATACGACCCACTGCGCGCCCGCCAGTTACTGGCCGAATCCACCTATGGCGGGACGGAGGGCCTGCCGCCGATCGTCTTCACATCCTATGGGATCGGCAACGACGCCGATTCCGGCGCCGCGGCCATGGCCCAGATGTGGCAGCAGAACCTGGGTGTGACCATCACCATCGAGAATATCGAGCCGAACTTCTACTATGACCTGCTCTATTCCGGCTACCACGGCCAGTTGTTCGACGGCGGCTGGTGTGCCGATTACCCCGACCCGGAGAACTTTGTCGATGTTCTTTTCCACACCGGGCAGCAGCAGAACCTGGGCAATTACAGCAACCCGGCGCTGGACGCCATCCTCGATGCAGCGCGGGTGGAGCAGGATGTCACCGAGCGCATCGCCCTCTACCAGCAGGCCGAACAGATGGTGGTGAACGACGCGCCGGCCCTTTTCACCGTCCATTCCTTGTCGTATGTGCTGGTGAAACCCTATGTCAGGGGATATGTGTTGACCCCGATCGATATTCCCCTCGAACGTTACCTGTGGCTGGAGGACAAGCCGTAAGACTGCCCCGCGCCTGGCCGGCCAATACATTAAAAAAATTGGAATATCTCCGAAAGGAGACATGAATCAGACAGAGGTTGCCAGCGCCGGCAGCCTCTGTTTGATTCGCGCAACCTGGTCTTGCAGGACCAGGATATTTTCGAAACGCCGATTGGGGCGGCATCCCTGCCGCCGGGAATGGTCTAGATCTCCGCCGGGCCGCTCACAAGGGCGGTCATCAACTTCACCGCATTCGATACATCGCGCTCATCCACCATTTCGGACGGGCTGTGGACATAGCGGCAGGGGATGGACAGGCAGCCGGCGGGCACCCCGGCGCGGGTGACCTGGATGGCGCGGGCATCGGTCCCGCCGGCTTCGAGGATCTCGCGCTGGTAGGGGATCCCGTTCTTTTCAGCCGTGCGGATCATCCAATCCACCACGCGCGGGTCGGCCAGCATCCCGGCGTCCTTGATCTTGACCGCCGGTCCCTTCCCCAGGCTTACCTCCATCTTGGCGCATTTCGGGGTATCGCCCACGCCGGTCACATCCACAGCCAGGCCGAGATGCGGGTCGATGCCAAAGGCGGAGGTCGTTGCGCCGCGCACGCCCACCTCCTCCTGGGTGGTGAAGACGAAGTAGGCCTCGTGCGGCGTGGATTTCAATGCCCGCAGCGTTTCGATCAACACCACGCAGCCGATACGGTCGTCCATGGACTTGGCAACCAGGCGCTGGCCGACTTCCAGGAACGGACGTTCGAAACCGCACACATCGCCGACTTTGACCGGGCAATCCTTGCCGTTGGACGCGCCGACATCGATGAAGCACTGCTCCAGGGTGGGAGCCCGTCCCGGGTCGGTGATGCGGTCGGCGCCGATCACGCCCGGCACGCCGCTCACGAAGCGCACCCGGCTGCCGGTCAGCGCCAGCGGGCGGATGCCGCCGATGCCGGTGAAGCGGATGAAGCCGTTCCCGTCGATGTGGGTGGCGATCAGGCCGATCTCGTCCATGTGGGCGGCCAGCATGATGCGCTTCCCTTTGGCAGAGCCCTTGCCTTTGCGGGCGATCAGGTTGCCGAGGGCGTCCACCCGGACATCGTCAGCCAGTCTCTTTACCTCGTCGTGGATGGCTGCCCGGATGTCGGTCTCGTAGCCGGAGGGGGAGAAGATTTCTGTCAGTTTCTTGATGAGAAGTTTCAAGGTCGATTCCATTGTTCCATTCCTCATTCGTCGTTTCTCTTATACCTTGTCCGTTTCCAGCAGGTCCGGCTCCATGCGTCTCAAGGCGGCCTGGATCAGGGCCAGGTAATTCTTCCAATCATCCAGGCGGGCAATGCTGGCGGCGGTATGGCTGTAGCGGTGCGGCACCGAGACCGAGAGGCTGGGGATGCCGGTGTGTTCCTTGTGGATGGCCCCGGCGTCGGTCCCGCCTCCGCCTGGCTGGCGGAACTGGTAGGGGATGCCTTCGGCATCGCCGGCGGCAGCGAAATGACGTACCAGGCGCGGGTCCGAGAGTGTCCCGGTGTCGGCAATGTAGATGGCCGGGCCGAGTCCCAGTTTCGTATTGTAGGCAGGATTGTCCTCATCGTCCCAGGCCGGCAGGTCGTTGGCGGGGGTCGAGTCGATGGCAATGGCCAGGTCGGGATGCAGGGCATGGGCGGCCACCTTCGCCCCGCGCAGCCCGTTCTCCTCCTGGACGGTGAATGCCGCCAGCAGGTCGATGTTGGGCGGCGCATCCCGGACGAGTTCGACCAGGGTGGCCACGCCCAGGCGGTTGTCGAGCGCCTTTGATATAAATGATGACCCGCTACGCTGGAATTTCGTGGCGAAAGTCGCCCGGTCGCCGAGTTTGGCCTTGCCGCCGGGACCGATGTCGATCCGCAGGGCGTCGAGCGGGATGGTCTTGCTGCGCTCCTCGACGGTCGTCAGGTGGATGGGACGCGCCCCGATTACGCCGGGGAGGTGGTCGTGGCCCACCCAGACCGGCTTGCCGACCAACTGGCGCACGTCCAGGCCGCCGACGGTCTCGAAGCGGTAGATGCCTTCGCCGTCCTCGGCCACCAGCATGAAGCCGACCTCGTCCATGTGGGCAGCCAGCATCACCCGCAGGTGTTTTCTGGCAGTACCGCTGCGGGTCGCCAGCACGTTTCCCAGGGTATCCACTTTGACGGTATCGGCGTGCCCCTTGATCGAGTCCAGCACAATGGCGCGCACTTCGCCTTCGTCGCCGGAGACGGCGCAGGCGTTGCAGAGTTTTTCGAGCAGTTTGATTTGGGTGTTCCCGATGGTTGCCATGGCGCTCAGTCGTCCCATACGATCTTGTCCAAATAATCCGGCGTCAGGCCGGCGATGAACTCGGCCATCAGCCGCCCGGCGCGCTGGATGTCTTTGAGCGCGACCACTTCCACCGGGGTGTGCATGTAACGCAGCGGGATGCTGATCAACACGCTGGGAACGCCTTCGGCGCTTACCTGTGTGGCGAAGGCATCGGTGCCGGTATGGCGCGGGGCATATTCCACAAGATACGGGAGTTCGAGTTTGTCGGCCAGTTCGACCAGGCCTTTGAACAAGGCTGGATGGGTATCCGGCCCCATGCACAGGGCGGGACCTTTCCCAATTGGGACCGTGTTCCAATCGTTCGAGCCGGGTCCCTTGGCCCATGTTACATCCACTGCGATGGCCAGGGATGGGCGGATCTGGTATGTGGAGGTATAGGCTCCCGCCAACCCCGTTTCCTCCTGGACCGTGGCGACCGCCCACACATCCCAGGCATGCGGCCGGTTTTGCAGTTCCTCCAGGCAAATTGTCAACGCGGCGACGGAGGAACGGTTGTCAAGGGTGTGTCCGCAGATCACGTCCCCGGCTAATTCCACCGGTTCAGTGGCATACGAGACAAGGTCTCCGACACGGACGAGTTCGGCGACCTTTTTCGGCGGCAGGCCGGTATCGGCCAGCAGGTATTCGAGCGGCGCCGGGTTGGAGCCGATCTCATCCGGCAGCAGGCGCGCCGGGGGCTGGGCGACGACAGCCGGCAGGGGCGATGGAGCGCCTGTCCCAGCGCCGGTGGCGTGGACTGTCGCCAGTTGGCCGGGCAGGACGCGGGCGTCCACCCCGCCGACATTGGTGAGACGCAGGAAACCGTCCTTTATGCCGGTCACCATCAGGCCGATGGCGTCCATGTGAGTGCAGACCATTACCGAGGGGCGGGGGGCGGGGGCGGTCCCTTTGTGGAGCCCGTGCAGGGAACCGAGTTTACCTGAGTGGATCTCGTCCACGAGGGGTTTCCACCGGTTGCGGATGATGGCAGCAACCGGGTTTTCATGGCCGGAAAGGCCGGGGGCGGAGACCAATTCCTTGAGGAAGGGCAGGAGTTCAGGCATAGGGTGTCTGAGGCTACTTTCCTGTGTTCGATGGTTTTCCGGTCACGGACCGGGTGTGGATGTATCGGTGGGCGTATCGGTCGGCGTGGGGGGCAATGGGGTCACGCTGGCTGTCGCCGTTGGCGTCATCGTTGCAGTGGCTGTGGCAGTCGGCGTGGGGGTCAGGGTCGCCGAGGCGGTGGCGGTCGGCGTCGGGGTGTCGGTTGGGGTGGGGGAGGGGACGGTCCCGGTAGGGGTGATGGAGGCGGTCTGGGTGATGGTGGGAGTTGCCGTCGGGGTGCCGGGTTGGGGCGCCAGTTGGACGGCGACCCAACCAACGCAGTAGCAGGGAAGGGTGGCGATGATGATTGCAAGCAGGATCAGGCGCGTGCGCGCCCGCTTGGATGGGTCTGGATTCACGGCGATATGATAACATCACTCCGAGGGATGGACAAGTTCCGCTTTTTCTCCCGTTGTAGCAGTCATTCATCTGTGGTTTAATACCAGCATGATCCCGCTCCACCTGAAACTATCCGGTTTTCTTTCCTACCGCGAGCCGGTCGAGGTCGATTTCACCGGTTTCGACCTGGCTTGCATTTCCGGTTCCAACGGTGCGGGCAAATCATCCTTGCTGGATGCCGTCACATGGGCGCTCTTCGGCGAGGCGCGCAAACGGGACGAGGCGCTCATCAACGCCCACCGCCTGGTGAAAGCCGCCGAGGTGGCATTGACCTTTGCGTATGAGGGAAATACCTACCGCGTCATCCGCGTCCTGCCGCGCGGCAAGTCGACCGTGCTGGAATTCCAGATCCTGGACGACGGACAGGTGACCATTTCCGCTGGGTCCTCATCCGGCACGTGGCGGCCGCTGACAGAAAGGACCCTGCGCGACACGCAGGCGCGCATCGAGCAGGTCCTGCGCCTGGACTACGACACTTTCGTGAACGCCTCCTTTTTCCTGCAAGGCCAGGCCGACCAGTTCGCCCAGCAGAAACCGTCCCGCCGCAAGGAGATCCTGGGCAGCATCCTGGGCCTTGAAGTCTGGGAGGAATACAAGGATCGGACAGCCGGGAGGCGGAAAGCCATCGAGCGCGACCTCGTCTCGCTCACCGGCCGGCTGCAGGAGATCGAGGCCGAACTGGCGGAGGAGGAACCGCGCCGGCGGAAATTAGCCGAACTCGAAGCCCAGTTGGATGAGATGAGCGCGGGGCGCAAGGCGCAGGAGGCGGCGCTGAAAAGCCTGAAGGAGGCAGCCGTCTCGCAGGTTGCGGCCGAGAAGGCGCGGCTGGAGGAGGAAAGGCGCAGCCTGAAGGGACAGGAGGAGTCCATCCAGACACAAGCACAGGCGCTGGCTGAACTCACCACCCGCCAGGAGGCGGCTGGAAAGGCCCTGCTCGAGACCGAAGGCAGGATCTCCGAACGGCAGGAACTCGAGAGCCAGCGCAATGCCGGCAGCAGCCAATCCGCCGAGTTGAAGGCGGAGAACGCCCTGCTCAAAGCCGCCATGGACGAATTGAAGGTGCGCATCGGGCAACTCGAATCGGCGGAGGGGGCGCGCTGTCCGCTGTGCGGGCAGGAGTTGAGCGAAGGACACCGCCAGTCCACGCTGGAAACCCTCCACGCCGAAGGCAAGGAGAAGGGTGACCGCTACCGGGCCAACAAAGCCAGCCTGGACGACCTCACCCAGCGGCTGGCAGACGCCGAATCGCAGATTGCGCGCCTCGCCGGGGCTGAACGCGAGCGCCTGGCGGCCTCCAATTCGATCACCCAGATGGCAGGTCGGATCGAGTCCATCACCGAGGCGGCCAGGAATTGGGAGACCGGCGGGGCGAAACGATTACAGGAACTCGAAACGCTGCTGGCGGGAGAACGCTATGCGGCAGAGACCAGGCAACCGGTAGCCAGCCTGGAGGAGGCCGAGCGCGCCCTGCTCGACCTGAAGGAGCGGGAGAACCGCCTCAACCAGGAGGTCGGGGCAGCGCGCCAGAAAGTGAGTGTGTTGGACGACCTGCGCCAGCGCAAGGCTGGCCTGGAGTTGGAAGCCGATGCGCAGCGCCGGCAGGTCGGCGCCCACAAGCAACTGGAGCGCGCCTTCGGGCGGGATGGCGTCCCGGCCTTGTTGATCGAACAAGCCCTGCCGGAGATCGAAGCGCACGCCAACGAGTTGCTCGACCGGCTTTCGGACGGGTCGATGTCGGTCCGTTTCGTAACGCAGGCAGCCTACAAGGACAAGAACCGGGCGGACCTCAGGGAGACCCTCGACATCCAGATCAGCGACGGTTCCGGGTCGCGCGATTACGAGACCTTCTCAGGCGGCGAGGCTTTCCGGGTCAATTTTGCCATCCGGCTGGCGCTCTCCCGCCTCCTGTCCCATCGCAAGGGCGCCCGCCTGCAAACGCTGGTGATCGATGAAGGCTTCGGTTCGCAGGATGTGCAGGGCCGCCAGCGTTTGATCGAGGCAATCAACGCCGTACGCGGCGATTTCGCCAGGATCCTGGTCATCACCCACATGGATGAGTTGAAGGACGCCTTCCCGACCCGCATCGAAGTGACCAAAGGTCCGAAGGGGTCGCTCGTGTCAGTCATTTGAGCGCGGTCGAGGATGCTTCGGATTGTGACCGAAGTCATTGCCGGCCGCTGGCGGAATCGGGTACAACTGGATTGGTCTGAATCGACCAGAAAGGTGAGCGCATGTCAAAGGCGCCAATCATCGCGGGCCTGGCTGCATTCGGGGTTGTACTGGCGGTCTTCGCCTGGGCGACGGACGCCCCGGCATACATGGGGCAAGAACCTGCTACCTGCAACAACTGCCATGTCATGGATTCCCAGTATGAGGGCTGGTTCTACGCCCCCCATGAGCAATGGGCAGAGTGCGCAGACTGCCACATCCCGCACGAAAATTTCATCGCTTATTACTTCTATAAGGGCAAATCGGGCATGAAGGATGTCTACTCTTTCGCGACCGGCAGTTACCCGGTCGCCATCCGCGCCAACGAAGAGACGCAGTCCATCGTCCAGCAGAATTGCATCCGCTGCCATGAAGACACCGTCGAAAGCATCGTGATGGGCGCCCAACCCCTCGAACGCCATTGCTGGGACTGCCACCGGGACGTTGCTCACGGCGAACGTGGCAGCACCCTGTACCTTTACCAGGATACGGAGGTTTATAAAAAATGAAATTCTTCAAGGAATACGCCAATTGGATCCTGACCGGCATCATCCTGGCGCTGGCAGCCATCCTCGTCGGGGCGCTGGTCTTCATGAAGAACCAGCCGCCGCAGGAACGTTCCTTCCAGCCGGTGGTCGAGATCGCAGCCCTCGAACCGGATTCCGAAAAATGGGGACTCAATTTCCCCAACCAGTACGCCACCTACCTGAAGACCGGGGAGAATGAAACCGATACCGAGTATGGCGGTTCGAGCGCTTTCTCGCATCTCGAGCGTGACCCGCGCCAGGCGCTGCTCTTCATGGGCTATCCCTTCAGCAAGGATTACAACGATGACCGCGGCCACGAGTTCGCCCTGGCCGACGTCAATGCCACCCTGCGGGTGAACGAAGCGACTCATGCCACCTGCTACTCGTGCAAGTCGTCCGACAACCCCCGCATGTGGGATGAACTCGGGTTGCAGGGCTACGATGCCATGCTGTTCTCGGAGATGGCCCCGAACATGACCGAGACCATCGGCTGCGCCAACTGCCATGAAGCCGGGACGATGCGGCTGGTGGTCACCAATCCCTCCCTCGAAATTGCCTTCGAATCCCTGGGAGTGGACTGGAAGACCTTCACCCGCCAGGAGATGCGCACGGTCGTCTGCGCCAACTGCCATGTGGAGTATTACATGGTCGGCGACAACAAGGCGCTGACCTTCCCGTGGGAGAACGGCACGCGCATCGACCAGATCATTGCCTATTACAATGAAATCGGTTTCAGCGACTGGACCTACCCCGGCGCCGGTACGCCCACCCTCAAAGCCCAGCACCCCGAGTTCGAGTTCTTCACCGCCGGGAGCACGCATTACAACGCCGGCGTATCATGCGCCGACTGCCACATGCCCTACACCCGCGACGGGGCGATGAAGTTCAGCAGTCACAACATCCACAGTCCGCTGCTCGACCCGGAAGCGGCCTGCGGCCAGTGCCACACGGATGTTTCCTATGTGACCGGGCGGGTCAATGAGATCCAGGACCAGGTCTTCCTCGCCAAGCAGGCGACCGAGGATGCCATCCTGGATGCCATCAACGCCATCACCCTGGCGGCTGCCAATCCATCAAATGACCCTCTCGGGTTAGATGAAGCCCGCCAGTTGCACCGCACTGCCCAGTTCATGTGGGATTTCGTCTCGGCCGAGAACAGCATGGGCTTCCACAACCCGGAATACGCCCTGTCCATCCTGGCCGAGGCCACGAACCTGGCGCGCCAGGCGCAGATGAAGGCGGCGCATTCGGTCAACGATGTGACCCTCCTGGGTGTGAACTATTATTACACCCTCGACCCCCTCCCAACCCCCGTACCGTAAGAAAAATCCCCGGCAACTCCAAGTTGCCGGGGATTTTTAGTTCCATGGTCCCTGTGTCCACTGCTGGAGCAGGGATTCGTTCGCGATCAGGATGCGCCGGTTCTCGGTGCGGATGGCGCCGGAACGCTCCAGTTCACGCAGGGAACGCGCCACCACCTCGCGCACCGTCCCCAGCCGGGCGGCGATCTGGTCCTGGGTCAGGTGGGTCCCGCCATGTTCCGCCGGGGGCAATTGCACGATCAGGCGCGCCAGGCGGTGTGTCACCTGGTAGAAGGCCATTTCGCTGACCGCCTGTACCAGGTGGCGCAGGTTGTTTCCGAGATTATTGATCACCTTCTGGGCGAAGTCCGGGTTCGACTGCACCATCATCCGGATGCAGCCCGCCTCCGTCACCCAGACCTGGGAGACTTCCAGCGCCTCGGCGTTGACCGGGTTGCCGCCGCTGTCGAAGACCGACACCTCGTTGAAGGTATCCTTCTCCTGCACCAGGCGGACGATGTACTGCCGCCCCTGCGGAGACAGGCGGTAGAGTTTGACGCAACCGCTGCGTTGGATGTGCAGGTCGGCGCAGGGATCGCCTTCGAGGAAGATGGTCTCGCCGCGCTCGAAACTGCGCAGGGTGGTGAATTCGGCCAGGCGCGCCAAATCGACTTCAGCCAGGTGGTCGAAGTACGGATTCTCTTTCAGGGCGGCCAGTTTTTCCGCCAGGTCGACTCTAATGATATGCATCTTCATACGGCGGGACATAGATCGGCCGCAGTGCCTGCGCTTTCTCCGGCGTCGATCCGCGCCCTGCGGCTTCCTATTGATTGCCCAACACAGCCGCCAGCGGGGCGGGGGCCTGGACCTGGGAACCTGCGCCCGCGGTCCCGGCCTGTTCCACATCCCGCGCCCACAGGTAGAGACAGGTGTGGTAGGCGGTGGCGGTATAGGACGTGACGACCGTGGCGGTCATGATGAAGATGCTGGCGACCAGTACGCCCAGCCCGATCCCGGTCACGAGGCCGAAGACATCTTCGATGCCGGTGACGGACAGGATGCCATAGCCAATGCCCAGTCCCAGCCCAATGCCGGTGAAACCGAGCAGGAAGCCGATCAGGCCGTTGACGGCTTTCACGCCGACCGTGCTGATGCCCACCAGCAGCAGGTTGTTCTTGATGATGTTGCCGGCGCGTTTCAGGCCGTCCTTCAGGTGCATGTCTTCGATCACCATGGCGGGCAGGATGAGGAAGGCTGCCTCGGTCCAGACCGTGTCGATCAGACCGGCCAGAAAATTCCGCCCGCCGCTCTTGCCTTTGCCTTTGATGGCGTTCTTGACCAGGTTGACGAGGGTCGAGGCCGCG
>VGNO01000087.1 GCA_016865985.1 Chloroflexota bacterium
TGGGCGGGTACTAGCAGGCGCCTCTTGGGAGCACATACCATCCTGGTATACAACACTTCCTGTCGAAAGAGCCCCGTTCAAAGCGGGGCTCTTCTGTTTCCAGAATGGCATCCAGGTCACAATGATGCTTACTCGTACTTGAAGCGCCAGATGCCGATCATGAAAAAGACGGTCGCGAAACCGAGCAGGACACCGGTCTCGAGCAGGATACCCTCCACGCCCTGGCCTCGTTGCAGCAGGTCCATCATGCCCTGCATCGACCAGGTGGTGGGAAGGACCTTGACCGCCATCTGCACCATTTGCGGGAAGAGTTCGATCGGGTACCAGCAGCCACCCAGGAGCGCCATCACCATGCCGAGCATGATGCTGAGTCCGTTGGCCTGCCCGTCGCTGCGGACGAAGGTCCCCAGCATTGTCCCGAGGGCTGCCGCTGCCAGTGCGGAGGCGGTCATCAGGATGGACAGCGCCAGGGGTTCATCGCCCCAGTTGACATGCATGACGAATATGCCGAAAAGGACGAGCAGGGTCATCTGTACCAGCGCCCAGAAGACGTTCCCGATGATCGACCCGAGCAGGTAGGCGCCCTTGCCGGTCGGGGTGGTCAACAGGCGGCGCAGGGTGCCGCGCTGGCGTTCGTAGGCGAAGGCGGCGGACAAGCCGATGAGCGGGATGAAGACCCAGGTGATCAACTGGCCGGCGGAGGAATTGGCAGCCGGGTCGTACTCGATGGGATCCTTCGTTCCCCCGAGGACGGATGCAACCCGGTCTGGCGCCTCCTCTATCGACGCCTGGGCGTCCTCCAGGGCGGAATCGAAATATGCCTGGCGCCCGGTATCCGATTCGAACGGGCGGATGGCTTCGGCCTCAGCAACGGCATTCCTGGCGATGGTGGCTGCGCTGCCGAGCCGGTAAAGCACGGCTTGCACGGCGCGCTCGGCGGCCTGGGCATTCAGGTTGTTGGGTTGCTGCCTAAGTTCGAGGATGATTTCCCCGGCTTGCAGTGCGGCGCTATCGCACCTGGCGGGGATGACGAGCATGGCAGCCGCGTTGCGGTTTTCGAATTCGGTTTCGGCCTCCTCCAACGGCATCACATCCGGCCGCACCGTCTCGGACTTTTCCAATTCGGCCAGGATCTGCCGGGAGAGGGCGGTCTGTGCCTGGTCAGCCACCAGCAGGCGGATGCGGTTATCGGCAGGCGCTCCGGTGCCCCCGGCCAGGATGAAGGTGAAGACTACCGGCAGGATCAGGAAGAACAGGAGCTCCGACTTGCTCGAAAAGCGCAGGATGGTATCTTTCCAGATGATGTTCAGGATGCGGGTCATGCCGGCCTCATTTCTGCGCCATCGAACGGCGGTTGAAGAACACGAGCGCGACCAGGAACAGGACGGTCCCCATCACGAACAGACCCAACATGGGCGCGCCGAGTTCCAGCAGCGACCCACCGCGGGCCAGGATCGTGAATCCATCCAACCCCCAGGCATTGGGAGTGATCTTGCTCAACCATAGGAAATAAGGTGGCAGCATCGTCATGTTGACGAATGTACCGCCCAGGATGCCGAAGGTCAGCATGATTGCCGTCCCGACATTGGAGACCTGTCCCGGGGTGCGTGCGAGGGCTGTGATCAACAAACCCCAGCCGGTTGCCCCGAAGACGGCTGCCAGGATGAGCGCCAGCACGCCCAGCGGGTCACCCCACTGGATATCGAATAGCAGCGAACCGGTTACGATCAGGATCAGCATCTGCGCCACACCGGTCAGGTAGACGCCGAAGATCTTGCCGATCAGAATCTGGGCGCTGCCGGTGGGGGAGATGAGCAGGCGCGGCAGGGTGCCGCGCGCCTGTTCGGCCAGGATCGACCTCCCGCCGTTGCTGACGGTAAACATCAGGAAGAGCAGCGCCATGCCAGGCGCCATGTACGCCATGATATTGAAGGCCTGGCTGGTTTCACCGGACTCGCCGGCATTCAAGGAAATGGCGGGCTGCTCCCAGGCGGCCGAGGCCTGCTCCTGTCCCATTTCGGCTGCCAGTTCCGGGATCTGATCGGGTGTGATGAGGCCGGAAGTCAGCAAGTGCGTGAGTACGACTTCCCCGCCGATCCGCCCGGTCTCGACCCGGCTGATGAATTCTTCGAGGATGGACTGCAACACCCCGGCGCTTACCGGCCGGGTGGGGTTCTTGTAGATTTCCAACTGTACTACCGCCCCCGTGGAATCCTGCCCGGCCTGCGGGATGATGCTGTTGCTGAAACCGGCAGGGATGATGATGGCGGCGGCCGCTTCATCTGCATCCACTGCGAGACGGGCCGCCTCCGGGTCCGCGACGGTGGTCGGCAGCGCCAGGTCCGCCAGTTCTTCGGATTCGAAGAGTTCGACCAGGGCCAGACCGAGTTGCCCATCATCCTGGTTGACGATCAGGAGCGGGATCTGTTCGATGCCGTTCGTCGATCCACCGCTCAACGCGCCGGTCACGAAACCCATGCCGAGGGTCAGCAGGAAGGGCGCTAGCAGCATAAAGGTCAGGGCCGCCCTATCCCGGAAGATGAGTTTCAGGTCTTTGAAACCGATCAGGAAGGTTTTCTTCATGGCATTTCAGTCCCTCAAGGCGCGGCCGGTCAGGTGCAGGAAGACCGCTTCCAGGTTCGGTTCCCGGATGTCGAGCGAATGGATCTTGATGCCGCGCTCGTTGGCCCGCCCGACCACCGGGGCCAGGATCTCCTCCGCCTGGTGGGCGATTACCGTCACCTCGTGGTCGGTGGCGTTGGCCTGGAGCACACCCGGGATGTCTTTGAGGCTCTTCGCCAGGGCTTCGGCGTCTTCATCCGCGCCGATGTGCAGGATGAGCGTTTCGTCTTTGCCTACCTGCTGGGTGAGTTCGGCCTGGGTGCCGAGGGCGATCAGTTCGCCGTGGTCGATGATCCCGACCCGGTCTGAGAGTTCGGCCGCTTCTTCCATGTAGTGGGTTGTGTAAAGAACGGTCATGCCCGTCTTGTTGAGGTCCTTGACCGAGTCGAGGATGGCGCGGCGCGACTGCGGGTCGATGCCGACGGTCGGCTCATCCATGAACAAGACCTTTGGTTTGTGGAGCAATCCAACCCCGATGTTGACCCGCCGCTTCATACCGCCGGAATAGGTTTTTACCCGCTGCCTGGCTTTGTCGGACAGCCCGATCTGCTCCAGCACTTCGTTGATGCGGGTTTCGAGCGTCCTGCCTGCAAGCCCGTACATGCGGCCCCAGAAGGCCAGGTTCTCGCGGGCGGTCAGGTCTTCATACAATGCCAGGTCCTGTGGGACGACACCGATGATGTTACGCACAGCCATCGGCTCTTTAGTGACGGAATGGCCGGCGATGTAAGCCTCGCCGCCATTGGGTGAGTAGAGGGTCGAGAGGATGGAAATGGTCGTGGTTTTGCCTGCGCCATTCGGGCCGAGCAGGCTGAAGATCTCTCCCTCCTGGATATCGAACGATACCCTGTTGACGGCGGTAAAGTCGCCGTATTTCTTGACGAGTTCCTTGACTTCGAGAATGGGTGGCATGGGTGGTCTCCTCCGGTTGGGTTTACTCTGGAATTAACGAATCAATTGGCTTTTGGTTGCGTTATTCACGATGCGGGGTGTTGCGTCTGACCGCCTGCGCCAGCCGTCCGGCGATATGTTCGACGATTGTTTCCGGAACGCCGTCCACAGCCTTGGATTGGAGACGCAGGTCGACCGGGTCGTTGACATAATCGGTAATCACGAATGCGCCGTCGGCAGCCAGGGCGACTTCGGTCGAGAACAGGTCCAGGCGGCAGACCTGGGCGATGCGGCGTGCGACCTGGCGCAGCCCGGTCAGCCCGAGGCGGGCGCTCTCGTCAGCACCCAGCCGGCGGTAGACGTGGCTCTGTGTGTCCCACCAACAGGGATAGACAGCCCCATCGCACGCCAGGATGCGGAACCAGGCGGTGCGGCCGGCGAGCGTGACCGGTTCCACGTGTGCTTGCAGGAGGATTTTTTCCTGGGGGAAATCCCGCCTCGCCTGGTGCACCTGTTCGGGGCGGGTGGCTTCGAGCACCACTCCCAACCCGCCTCCGCCGATGGCAGGTTTGATCACAAATCTCCCGCCCAGCGCACCCAGGTCCGTGATGCGGATCTCGGGTTGTTCGTCGAATGGCGGGAGGATGATGGTGTGTGGGGTGTGCAGGCCGCGGCTGATGAATTCTAGGTGCATGGTGGCCTTATCCCACGCCCAGCGGGTCTGCTCCTGCGGGTTGAGGCGCAACCGGCCGCGGGCACGCGCCCAGTCCTCCAGCGGTTGGAAGCGGGGATCGGTATCCGAGGCGCGGTCGAAAAGGGCGATGAAAGAGGTCTCACCGCTTTCCAGGGCGGCAAGCAACGGGTCCAGGGTTGCGGGGGTAACCTGGAGCAGGCTCAAGCCGCGGTTGGCGCAGGCCGCTTCCAGCAGGCGCGCCAGGTCGGCGTCCCATTCCCAATCCCAAGCGAAGCACAGGTCGTAGTTCATGTCACCGGTTCAGTGAACGCCCCACCCTTGACCCGGCGCTCTTTCAGGCTGCGGCTGGCGTCGAATGTCAGGATGACCTCGATCGGTTGGAAACAGGCGCCTGGGCCGAGCAGTACTTTCCGGCAGCGGAAAGTGGTCTCGCCGCGGCTGCCTTCGCATTCGACGCTCAGGTCGTTATAGAGGTCGACCCGGCCTTCGATGGTCTCGCCACAGCGGTTGCAGCGCACAGGGAACAGGTAATACCGGTGGGCGGGTCGGGGAGGGCGGAGGAGGTTGGCAAGGGTATTGAAGAATCCCATGATTCAGCTCTTTGATGGGTCTACAGGCATAGTATAACGGTGAATCTCCCGGAAATTCCCTGGAAAACGGTTCCAAATGTCCGTCCATCCCCCGGGCAGGGGGCCTGTGCGCCTCCTGCCCGGCGATCCTTCTGAGGCATGGCGGTGAAATATGTCTGACAATTGACAACACCTTGTTTCTTTGCTACACTTGGGATGTAGTTGTCTGACAACTTTACCCCTCCAACGACCACAACGGCGGATCGATCCTCCGTCACGGGCGGCCTGGGAGCCGCCACCGACATGCCTACCCTCCTCGTAAAAAACGCGACCGTTCTTGTAACGATGGACGACCACCAGCGGGAGATTCCCGGCGGCGGCCTTTTTATCCGTGACGGCTCCATCGAGCAGGTCGGACCCTCAGCCGGTTTACCAGAAACTGCGGACGAGGCGCTCGACCTGGGCGGACACCTCGTACTACCGGGGTTGGTGAACACGCACCACCACTTCTACCAGACCCTGACGCGCGCCGTCCCGGCCGCCCAGGATGCAAATCTATTTAATTGGCTGAAGGCGCTCTATCCCATCTGGGCGCGTCTCAACCCTGAAGACATCTTCATCTCCACCCAGACTGCCCTGGCGGAACTGGCGCTCTCGGGTTGTACCACCGCTTCCGACCACCTGTACCTCTTCCCCAACGGCTCCAGGCTGGACGACGAGATAGCCGCCGCCAGGGAGATTGGCGTCCGCATCCAGGCCGCGCGCGGATCGATGTCACTGGGCGAATCCAAGGGCGGACTTCCGCCCGATTCGTTGGTGGATACCGAGGAAAATATCTTGCGCGACTCGCAGCGGCTCATCGAAACCTACCACGACCCGCAGCCGGGCGCATTCGTCCAGGTTGTTCTGGCTCCCTGCTCGCCCTTCTCGGTTAGCGGGGAACTGATGAAACAGTCCGCTGCGCTGGCTCGCCAGTACGGCGTGCGCCTGCATACCCACCTGGCCGAGACCGAGGACGAAGAGCAGTTCTGCCTGCAAAAGTTCGGCTACCGCCCCGTCCCGTACATGCAGTCGGTGGACTGGGTCGGCGAGGATGTCTGGTTCGCCCACGCCGTCTACGTCAACGACGAGGAAGTGCAGACATTTGCCAGGCACGGTTGCGGCGTGGCGCACTGCCCATCCTCGAATATGCGCCTGGCCTCCGGCATTGCCCCCATCAAGGAATACCTGGCGGCGGGTGTAAAAGTCGGCCTGGGCGTGGACGGGAGCGCCAGCAACGACAGTTCGAACTTGCTGGCCGAGGCGCGCCAGGCCATGTTGTTGGCCCGTCTCAAAGAAGGTATCACCGGTTTTTCTCTCACCCCAAATCCATCTCCTGATGGGAGAGGGGGAGGGGCGAGGGCTTTAATGTCCGCCCGCGCAGCCCTGCGTCTTGCCACGCGCGGCGGGGCCGCGGCGCTTGGGAGGTCTGATATTGGCAGTCTCGAGGTAGGGAAATGCGCCGATTTCTTTGCGATTGATCTCAACCGTCTCGACTATGCCGGGGCGTTGCACGACCCTGTGGCCGCGGCAGTCTTCTGTCATCCGGTGCGCGCTGATATTACAGTCGTTGGCGGCAAGTTCGTGGTTCGCGGCGGGCGGTTGGTCACCTTGGATGAGCGGATACTGGCCGAACGACACAACCAGGCCGCACAGCGCTTGCTGGCAGGTTGAGGTGACAGATCTCCTGGTGCAGGTGATTTTTGGCTGGCCTTCCATGATCGCCTCGCTGCTTCTGGCCGCAACCGGAGTCTTCCTGAAACGACCGGTCCTGTTGCTGGTTGGGGCGGCGTTCTTCATTGCGCCTGCCTGGTACCTGGGCGGTACCCCATCCATCCGGTGGTTTGGCGCGCTGCTCCCATTGTTCATTCTCTGCTCAGCCTGGTCGGTGAAGAAAGGTTGGATGATACCGGCCTGGTTATTGCTGCTCGCGCCGGCCGGCGCCTGCGTCTGGTTGGCCTGTCTCGTCCTCAGCCAGTAGGAAAGACCAGGAGATTGAATGACTCATTCCATCGAACTGACCCGCAAACTGGTCGATGTCTGCATGGGCAGGAAACCGGCCGACCTGGTAATCCGCGCCGGTCGTTGGGTGTGCGTCCAATCCGGGGAGTGTGTCCCCGATACCGACATCGCAGTAATAGATGGGCGCATCGCCTATGTCGGCCCGGACGCCTCGCACACCATCACTAAAGACACGATCGTGCTCAACGCCGATAACAAGTACCTGGTCCCCGGCCTGCTCGACGGTCACATGCACGTCGAATCCAGCATGCTGACCGTGACCGAATTTGTGCGGGCAGTCCTGCCGCGCGGCACCACCGGCCTGTTCATCGACCCGCACGAGATTGCCAACGTGTTCGGACTGAAAGGCGTGCGCCTGATGGTCGATGAAGCCGCAAAGCAGCCCATTCATATCTGGGTGCAGGCGCCGTCCTGTGTCCCGTCTGCGCCAGGCCTGGAAACGGCCGGCGGTGAGATCACCCCGGATGATGTGGCGGGGGCGCTTACCTGGGAGAATGTCATTGGCCTGGGCGAGATGATGAATTATCCCGGAGTGGCGAATGCGGATATGAAGGCGTTATCGGAAATGAATGCCACCCGCCAGGCGGGGAAAGTCATCGGCGGGCATTACGCCTCGCCGGACCTCGGGCCTGCTTTCCACGCCTATGTCGCCGGAGGCGCAGAAGACGATCATGAAGGCACGCGCCTCGACGACGCCATCGCCCGCGTCCGCCAGGGGATGAAGGCCATGCTCCGCTATAGTTCTGCCTGGCAGGATGTGGCTGCACAAGCGCCGGCGGTGACCGAACTCGGCCTGGACCCGCGGCGCTTCATCCTTTGCACCGATGACTGCCATGCGGAAACGCTAGTCGGTGAAGGCCACATGGACCGCGTCGTCCGCCACGCCATTACCCAGGGAATTCCACCGATGACGGCTCTGCAGATGGCGACCCTCAACCCTGCCGAGCACTTCGGGTTATCGCGCGAGATCGGCCAGATCGCTCCTGGCCGCTGGGCGGACATCCTGGTTGTGGATGACTTGCAGGATTTCCGCCCTGAATTGGTCATCGCCCGCGGCCGGGTCGTTGCCGAGGGCGGCAGGCTGTCTATGGAATTACCGGAAGTGGAGCATCCGGAGTGGGCGCGCAAGTCGGTGCATCTCAAATGGCCTTTGAAGGAAAAGGATTTCCGCATCAGAGCGGAAAGGGATGGGCGGAACGTCCGCGTGAATGTGATCGGGGTCATCGAGAACCAGGCTCCCACCCGGCGCCTGACTTTCGACGTGGGACTGGTGGACCACGAGGTCAAAGCCGACCGTACCCGCGACCTCGCCAAGGTGGCCGTGGTGGAGCGTCACCACGGGACGGGCACAGTGCAGGTTGGGCTGGTGACCGGGTTCGGGTTGCGCGAACGCTGCGCCATCGCTTCCACGGTCGCCCATGACTGCCACCATATGATCATCGTCGGCACAGACGAGAAGGATATGGTTTTGGCCTCGGCCAGGCTTGCCGAAGTCGGCGGCGGCCAGGTGGTCGTAAAGGATGGCGAGGTGATCGGCCTGCTTGAACTTCCCATTGGCGGACTCATGTCAAACCAGAATGCAGAAAGAGTTGCCGAATGCGCAAAAACCATCCTGGAAGGTTTTCGCGCCTGCGGTTGCAGCATCAATAACCCGAACATGACATTAAGCCTGCTGGCCCTGCCGGTCATCCCCGAATTGCGGATCTCGGACCTAGGCCTGGTGGATGTAACCCGGTTCGAATCCATACCGGTGGTCCAGGCAGTTGCAGAATAGAAGGATGAATATGGCAAATTCCCCGTTCCGGCGTCTGCAGGCCGACCTGGCCCAGTTGATCGCCTCCCTGCCGCCCGAAAGCCGCCTGCCCTCCGAGCCGGAGCTCGCCAGGAGACTGGGTGTATCGCGCGCCACCCTGCGCGAAGCGATGCGTTCGTTCGAAGGGCAGGGCATGATCCGCCGACGCCAGGGTGTGGGCACTTTCGTGGTGGCCCAGGTCCCGGTCCTCGAGAGCGGATTGGAAGCGCTCGAAAGTATCGAGACCCTTGCCCAACGGATTGGCCTGCCGGTAAAGATGGGCGAGTTCCAAGTGCAACAGACGGTGGCTGGCGAGACAGAAGCCGCAGTGTTGAATGTGCCGGTCGGCGCATCCCTGATCCAGGTGACGCGCGTCATTTTTACGGACAGCCGGCCCATCGCCTGCCTGGTGGATACCCTCCCGGCGGACATTCTTTCCGTGCGCGAACTCGAAACGGGGTTCACCGGTTCGGTGCTGGACCTGTTGCTGCGCCGCGGGAAACCGAAGTTGACCCACTCCCGCTCCGAGGTGCGCGCCATCGGCGCCACACCCGAAGTGGCGCGCTCGCTGCAGGTGCAGCGTGATGACGTACTGCTTCACTTTGTGGCGCAACTCTTTGCCGATGATGGCCGCGTGGTTGATTATTCCTTTAGTTATTTCCTGCCCGGGTATTTCCGCTTCCATGTGGTCCGCAGGGTAGGCGGAACATAAATATACAGGTGAAGGACAAGAGAGACCATGGAGAGTAAAGTCGAAGAGATCAAGACCCGCGTGAAATCTGCCCGGGGCGACATCATCCAGTTCATGCGCGACATCTGCGCCATCCCCAGCATGGACGGGAAGATCGGTCCGGTGGGTGAGCGGATCATCGCTGAAATGAACAAACTCGGCTTCGACGAAGCCCGCTTCGACAGAATGGGCAATACGCTGGGGCGTATCGGCAATGGCAAGAAAACGCTGGTCTACGACTCGCATATCGACACGGTGGGCGTGGGGGATCCCAATGATTGGGACTGGGACCCCTTCACCGGCAAGGTCGAGGACGGCATCCTCTATGCCCGCGGCGCCTGCGACGAGAAGAACTCCACCCCCGGCATGGTTTACGGCCTGGCAATGGCGCGTGACCTCGGCCTGCTGGATGGTTACACCGTCTATTACTTCGGCAACATGGAAGAGTGGTGCGACGGCATCGCCCCCAACGCATTCGTGGAGGTGGACCCGAAGGTAAAGCCAGATTTTGTGTTGGTCGGTGAGCCGACCAGGATGCAGGTCTATCGCGGGCACAAGGGACGCATCGAATTGAAAGTCACCGCGCACGGTCGTTCGGCGCACGCCGCTTCGCATTACCTGGGCGACAATGCCGTGTACAAGATGATGTCCATTATTTCGCAGATCCGCGAACTCGACCGGCGGATGCGCTTCGGCATGGGCTATCACCCGGTGCAGGGCTACCCGTCCATCGCGGTGACCGATGTCTCGGCGCGTACGGCTTCGCTCAACGCCGTGCCCGACCAGTTCACAATATACATCGACCGGCGCATCACCCTGAACGAACCGCATGACGATGTGATCGCCCAGGTCAAAGGCCTGATCCCCGATTACTTGCAGGACGAGATCCATGTCGAGGAGTTGTTCTACGATACGCCGTCGTACACCGGGTTCGTCTTCCCGGTCCCGAAGTTCTACCCACCCTGGCTGCTGGCGGACGACCATCCGCTCACGCTGGCCGGTCAGCGCGCCATCGAGGCGCTGTGGGGCGGGAGGCGCGAACTGGGCGCCTGGGATTTTTCGACCAACGGCACCTACTGGGCGGGAAAGGCCGGCATCCCGTCCATCGGCTTCGGTCCCGGCGACGAGAAGTTCGCCCACACCACCCTCGAACAGGTCCCGCTCGACGACCTGGTCGAGGCAACCGAGTTCTATGCCCTGCTCCCACAGATGTTGAAGGAGCAGGTTGGTTAGAGCAACACCAAACCCAATTCCTTAGAGGAGGCACGACAATGCGTAGTTTTACTGGCCGGGACATCCTGTCCCTCAAAGAGTTCGAACGACAAGAGTTCTTCCACGTTTTCGACGTGGCCGCCGAACTGGAACCGATCGCCGTCAGCCGCCGCAATAGCGACCTGCTGGCGGAAAAGA
>VGNO01000088.1 GCA_016865985.1 Chloroflexota bacterium
AAGCAGGTAGCGGGGGGTCCAGTGGCGGAAAGTGCGCACAGGATTTATATCCACCCCAGGGCAAGAGAACTGCCGGTCATCACAAAGACGCCTGCCAGCGAACAGGCCAGGTTGACGAAGTCATTATCGAGCCACTTCCATCCCCTGAGGTGGCTGGTGGCGGTCCCGCACAGGTGCAGGGGGTGGCGCTCGGTTTCCTTGTCGCACTGCGGGCAATGGTAGATCGCCTGGATGGTTGCGCCCAGGAGGGAATCGAAGAGGGAACCCAGCAGGCCGGAAATTGCGAGCAACCCAAACGCCTGCCAGGATGGCAGCGCGTCGAATGGCTCGGGCGCGGCCATGACAGCCAGGACGGCAATAAGCCCCGACCCTGCCAGTGCGGCCAGCGTCCCTGCCCAGGAGATGCCTCCGGATGTCCCTCTTTCCACCGGCCGGCCGTTGGTGATCAGGCGCGGCTCCGTGCGGTTCAGCACGCCCAGTTCTGTCGCCCAGGTATCGGCGTTGACTGCCGCCAGGGCGGCCGCGAACAGCCACCAGGTCCAGGAGGCAGCCGGGAAGGCGCCACCCAGGGCGGCGCAGATGGCGGCCACCCCGCCATTGGCCAGCACCTGGCCGGCATCCCGTTTCCCGCCTTTGGCGAATTTCTCCTCCAGGGTCGACTTGCGCTTTTTGAAGGCGCGGGTCAACAGGCTGGAGGTGATGAAAAATGCCAGTAATAAGATGGCCCACTGCCAGCCGCCAAGACCGAAGACCATCGTCCCGATCAGCGCCGCCGCCAACCCACCGCTGCGGGAGAGGCTGCCGGCGCGGGTTGCCAGGATGGCGATCAGGATGGCGGTCAGGCTGCCGATTAGGAGTTGCATATCTATGCCGGTGTGGTGAGGATGAAGAGGGTGGATATCAGGAACAGGACGCTGGTAAGGGTCCCCGAGCCCCAGATGATGAATGCCAGGGTTTGCTCATTGGGGCGGCGGTAGAAGAATAGTCCGGCCAGCCAGCCGGTGAGGAAGAACAGGATGCTCACCAGGGGAAGGATGATGATCTGGACTCCGGGCGAGGGGGCGAGTGGTGAGCCATCCGGCGCATAGCCGAGCGAGATATTCCCCAGTCCGGGCGCCTGCAGGCTGGTCCAGGCCAGCAGCCCGATATTGAGCAACAGCCCGGCCAGCCACAGGTAACGCGCCAGCGGGTTTCCCCAGGCCTCGACGACAATGAAAGTCGGGTAGATGGAGGTCTTCGGAGCCGGCGAAAGGCTGCCCAGTTCGACGGCGCGGGCGAATTCCTGGACGAAAGTCGCCGGTTCTTCCGGTGAGATGGCAAAGGTTCGTTTGGCGGTGGCGACCAGCAGCAGGTCCCTGGGCTGGGCTGCCATGTATTCCACCATCCCGAGGTCTGTGTGGCGACGGAAACCCAGTACCGCGCCGGGCAGGCGTATCCAGGGAAAGTCCAGGGGGGTTGCCAGGTCGCCGGCGGCGCGCACCCATTCCACGTCCGATAGTGGGATCTCTTCCACGCGCAGCCCCCAGCGCAGGCGCAGGCTGTCGCGGCTGAGGGTATAGCCGCCTGTCAGCAGCGACCAGCCCCAATATGCCAGGAAGGGCAGGGGGAAAGCCGCCAGCGCGGCCAACAGGATATAGAGGGTCAGGCGGATGCCGACATCCGATTCGAAAGCCTGCCAGGTTGCCAGTGCTGCGACCGTTGTCAGGAAGAAGCCTGCCCCCAATTGGAATGCCAGGCCGCGCGAACGCGGCGGAGGGTAGTGGGAGGATTTCACCCGCGCCATGTTCCACCCAGCGCCGGGTTGCCAGGGATTACACCTGCGGTATCCTGCTTCGGTTTTGATCGGCTCATGTCTTGGCTTCGTTCGATGTCTTCATGCCCCGGGTGATGTTTCGGGCGCGGTATCGGGCAGGTCCAGTTGTACTTCCTCCTCCATGCGGATCTGGCCGCGCAAGAAGCCGCCTTCCTCGGTCACGAAGGCGGTCGTCACCACATCGCCCCAGACGCGACCGGTGGCGCGGATCTCGACTTTTTGGGCGGTGATGTTCCCCTTGACTGCCCCAGCGACGATGACGGTGTTGGCGCGGACATTCTCGCAGGTCACGCGCCCGGTCTCGCCCACAACCAGCATCCCGCGCAGGGCGATCGGGCCTTCGAATACGCCTTCGATGCGCACCCCCCCTGAGCCGGAGATGTTGCCCTGCCAGATGACCCCCGCCCCCAGGACGGAGGTGATCCGTTCGACGGCCTGTACCTGCGAGGGCGGGGCGGTTGGATTGTTTCGTCTAAACATAGGCGCTTCCAGGTTCCCAAAAGATAGAGCGCGGCGGAAGCCGCGCCCTATTTTATCATCATTGGAACCGGCTTATTCCCTGGCTGCTGGTTCCGGCACGCCCATGATGTTATATCCGGAATCGACGAAATGCACCTCGCCTGTGACATGCGCCGACAGCTCCGAACACAAGTAGACTGCGGCATTACCGCAATCCTCAATGGTGACGTTTTCCCGCAGTGGGGCAATATCTCCGAAGGCTTTGTACAGGTCGCGGAAACCGCTGACGCCCATCGCTGCCAGGGTGCGGATCGGCCCGGCCGAGATGGCATTGACCCGGATACCCTGCGGGCCGAAGTCCGCTGCCAGGTAGCGTGTGGCGGCCTCCAGGGCGGCCTTGGCGACCCCCATCATGTTGTAATTCGGTGTGACCTTGGTCGAGCCGTAATAGGTCAGGGTCAGCAGCGCTCCGCCTTTCCGCATCAACGGCTGGAAGGCGCGCGCCAGGGCTACGAAAGAGTAGACGCTGATGTCCATTGCCAGGTGGAAACCCGCCCGGCTGGTATTGTAGAAATAACCGTTCAGTTCATCCCGGTTGGCGAAACCGATCGAATGCACCAGGATATCCACCTGGCCGAAATGAGCCGCGGCTTTCTTTGCCACCGCTTCGATCTGGTCGTCGTGCGCCACATCGCACGGTTCGACGAAGTCCACGCCCAGTTTGGCCGCCAGCGGTCGGACGCGTTTTTCAAGCGCTTCACCGGCGTAACTGAAACCGAGCCGCGCCCCCTCCCGGTGCAGGGCCTGGGAGATCCCCCAGGCGATGGACTTGTCGTTCGCCAGGCCGAAGACCAGGGCGTTCTTGTCATTCAAAAGACCCATAGAACCTCCGAGTAATCCTTCCAATAAGGGTATCAGGGCAGGTACCGAAAGCGCCAGGGTTTGCCCTTCCACGGTTCCGGTACAGTATTTAAACCCACTCTGGCGCCAATCGTCACGGCCTGGTCTGGGATCGGAATGCCCGTTTCGATCCAAAGACCGGCAGCCGTGCCGCTCAAGTCGATTCCGTTCAACCTTCCATCGATGCCCAATGCCTGCGTCAGTTTGGCGGGACCGTCCGTGGCGCGACCTCCCCGCCTGCTGCGGATGACCTCCAACCCTTCTTCGGGTTGGATGGCGCGGATGAGCACCGCCGCCGGAAATCCCTCCGTTTCAGTGACAGCATTCAGCATCCAGTGCATCCCATAGGTGAAGTAGACATAGGCATGCCCGGGCGGGCCGTACATGACGGCGGTGCGTTTCGTTTTCCCGGCTTTTGCATGGCAGCCCAGGTCAGCCTCGCCGATGTAAGCCTCGGTCTCGCTGATGATGCCCGCCAGCCGCTGACCATCCAGCATCCGCACCAGCCGCGCCCCGATCAATTCGCGGGCGACGGTCTGGGTAGGGCGGTTGTAGAATTCAATTGGCAGGAGAATTGTCACAATGCAAAGTTACCGTTATTTTCCATAGAGAACATCAGATAGGAATCCTGGCGTTATCAGGGTTCTTTCATCAGCAACCTCGATGAGTTTTCTATGGGGACTTGCACCATGATATAAGTGGATGAGAACGCCTTCGTTTTTTGCAACGCATAATGCCGGGATAAGGTCGCTATCACCCGCTATGACTGCGGCATGACTAATCTGTTGTTTAGCGCTGAGTAGCACCAGATCAACGCCGAGTTGGATATCAATACCTTTCTGAACATAAATGGCTTCCCCTTTTTTATTGCTTCCTCGGTAAACCAGCATCCCTTCGCGTACTTCGAAGCGAGATAAGGCACGCAGAGCTGCATGAAATTTCTGCGCCTGTGCGAAACGTTTTGATTCCTCTACTTTGGGAGGGGTTTGTTGGTATGGCAGGCAATTGTAGTAATATGTTCTGAGAATGTCGATTCCACCAGCCAGTTTGATAGCCAGTTTGGCGTAATCAATCTTCGCAGCGAAACATTCATCGCGGTTGGTTACGTCAAGATAACCTCCATCAATGAAAATAGCAATTCTCGTTGTGTTCATACTCCCTCAACTCCCATTATAGAGACAAAGGCCACTCATAGAGAGTGGCCTGCGGATACATTTCCCAGCATCAGGCGGGGGCAACGCTGGGGCGAATACCGATTCGGAGTATATCAGAATGGAAAAAATAGTCAATAGAACATACGTCCAGAACCATGTTTCAGCCGAATGACCTACTACTCCGAAGTATGGGCTCTTATTTGAACCTGGCATCGCGCTGCAAGGTCAGCCTGAGTCCCTCTTCCAGGGAGATGGCCGGTTTGTAATTGAGTTTTTGCCCAACCAGTTCCAGGTCGGCGCTGAGTTGTTTCACCCCACCGGAGATCTTGGCATTGAAGACTATATCCGTTTCCTTCCCGGCGGCATGGCCGGATTTCAATGCCAGGTCGCGGACGCTGGTGGCCAGGCCGGAACCGACATTCAGCACCAGGCCATTGACGCCGGGCGCAGTGGCGGCTGCAATCATGGCCTGCACAACATCATCCACGTAGACGTAATCCCGCGCCTGGGAGCCATCGCCGTTGACCACCAGCGTCCCGCCCCGCAGCGCCTGGCGCAGGAAATACGGCACGACCGGCGGGTGGGAGGGCGGCAGGTGCTGGCCTGGGCCGTAGGCATTGAAGACCCTCAGGCTGACTGTCTCGATCCCCCACAGCCGCCCGATGGTGCGGACATAATTCTCGGCTGCCAGTTTCGATACCGCATACGGCGAGCGCGGGTCGGGCAGGGCTGTCTCCTTGACCGGCTGCAGTTCCTGTTCGCCGTAGACCGCCCCGGAGGAGATCAGCGCCACCCGCCGTACGCCGACATCCCGCATGGCCTCCATCAGGCTGACGGTCCCACCCACGTTAACAGCGTTGTATTCGCGCGGATAGAGCACCGATTCGGGCACGGAGACGCGTGCCGCCAGGTGGTAGACGCAATCCACATCCTGGAGCAGGGTCCAGAGTTTGGGACGGTCGGCGACATCCCCGCGGGTAAAGTGGACATCCGGCGCCAGCGCCTGCGGGTCGCCGGTGGAGAGGTCGTCCAACCCGCGCACCTGGTGGCCTTCACGCGCCAGGTGGTTGGCAAGGGCAGAACCGAGGAAGCCGGCCGCGCCGGTGATCAGGAAGTTCATCAGGCATCCATTTCAAACTTACGAAACCATTTCATACTAAGCCGCCGGCTCACGCGGGACGATCCTGGATGTGCCGGGCAGTATCGGCTGCCCGGTGAGAGCAGCCGCTCCAGATCTCCTGTGGATAGACGATCCGGTTCGTACCCGGCAATTGTTCGATGGATAACCCGGTATTGAGGTCTATGCCGACCTGGGCGTAGGCTTTATAAACCAGTTGGCTGCAATAGAAGGCCTCGTCGGTGTCGGAGTTTGGGAAGTTGAGGTTATACGGCTTGCCAACCTGTGCCAGGATATAGGCAGCGATAGCAGCGCGCATCTGCCTTTCATCCTCCTCGGTCAGGTCAAGACCGTCGAGGGGGTAGGCAGCGCCGTAGAAGGTGTCGAACAGAAGCCCCCGCTGGCGGACCATGGCTTCTGTTTCCCAGCGTTCGCCCGGCACGTTGAAGGTGATCACGCCGCGCGCCCCGGCCTCGGCGCAGCGTCCTCCCGGGCCGAGATAGATTGCCACGTGGTCCACGTCCCCGGGGACGAGCCTTCCCACCAGCCGCCAGAACTCGCCGGGCAGGATGTCCGGTTTGCCGTTCATGGTGCAGACAATATCGCCGGTCTGCAGCGGGATGCCTTCGATCTGGTAGGTATGGATCATCTGCCATTCTCCGAGCCTGGAGCGCCGGGCTGGTTCCTGTAAAATTGGATACAGGAATTATAGCATGTCCCGATATGCCTAATGTCAAAGGGAAAACCTGCTGATTGTGATTAGCCTGCGGTTCCTTTCTGAATTAGAATACAGGTGGGTACTTTTGGAAAATCTCTGGATGGAATGGAATGGAGCGGATGACATGATCAAAATGCTCTCCGGAAACGAAGCAGTGGCACGCGGCATGTGGGAAGCCGGGGTAATGGTCGCCTCGGGTTATCCGGGCACGCCGAGCACCGAGATCCTGGAGAACTACGCCCGGTTCCCGAATGTGTATGCGGAATGGGCGCCGAACGAAAAGGTGGCCCTGGATGTAGCCATCGGCGCGGCTTATGCCGGGCGGCGCGGCATGGCTTTGATGAAGCACGTCGGCCTGAACGTGGCGGCGGACTCGTTCATGTACGCCTCGATGACCGGCCTCGAAGCCGGCCTGGTCATCATCACCGCCGACGACCCGGCGATGCACTCCAGCCAGAACGAGCAGGACAACCGCACGTTCGCCAAATTCGGGCGCGTGCCGTGCCTCGAACCCTCCGACAGCCAGGAGGCCAAAAACATGGTCGCGGCGGCCTTCGAACTCAGCGAACGCTTCGACACGCCGGTCATGCTGCGCCTGACCACCCGCGTCTGCCACTCGATGAGCGCCGTGGAACTGGGTGAACGCCTCGAACCCGCAACGGAGGTGAAGCCCTTCCCCCGCAATCCGTCCAAATATGTGATGGTTCCCGGCAATGCCATCAAACGTCATCCCATCATCGAGCAGCGCATGGAGGATATTGCCGCCTTCGCCGAAACCTTCCCCCATAATCGCGTTGAACCCGGCAGTCTTTCGCTGGGGATCGTCACCGCCGGGATTGCATACCAGTATGCCAGGGAGGTCTTCCCCGACGCGGCCATCCTCAAACTGGGCATGACCTGGCCGCTGCCGGAGAGAATGATCCGCCAGTTCGCCGCATCGGTGGATAGATTGATCGTGGTCGAGGAACTCGACCCCTTCCTGGAGGAAGCCATCCGCCTGCTGGGCATCGCGGTGGAAGGCAAGAGTATCTTCCCGCTGCTGGGCGAACTGGACCCACGCCAGGTGCGAGAGTCGGCGGTGCAGGCCGGGCTGCTGCCTGAATCGGCGCATGTGGCGCGGCCCAGCCTGGACCTGGGTCCGCTGCCGGCGCGCCCGCCGGCGCTTTGTCCCGGCTGCCCACACCGGCCTACGTTCTATATTCTGAACAAACTCAAAGTGCCGGTCAACGGCGATATTGGCTGTTATACCCTCGGCCTTTTGCCGCCTCTGAGCGCCATCCACACCTGCGGCTGCATGGGGGCGGGGATCGGGGTGGCGCACGGGGCAGCCCAGGCCGGGAGTCCGGAACGGCACGTGGCGGTGATCGGGGATTCGACCTTTTTCCACTCCGGGATTCCGCCCCTGATAAATGTCGTCTACAACCAGAGCCCGGTCGTGACCATCATCCTTGACAACCGTATCACGGGTATGACCGGCCACCAGGAGAACCCCGGCACCGGGCATACGCTGCTGGGGGAGCAGGCGCCGGTCATCCAGATCGAACCGCTGGTGCGGGCGCTGGGCGTGCAGCATGTCCGGACCATCCCGTCCCTTGATGTGGCTGCCATCGAGGCGACCTTGAAGGAATACATCAAACTGGATGCGCCGTCGGTGTTGATCGTGGAGGAACCGTGCGCCCTGCTGCCGGATGTCCGCAAGCGCTGGCTGCCGCTGGAAGTACTGGCGGATCAATGCAATGGCTGTACATTATGTTTCCGCATCGGTTGCCCGGCGATCCTGAAGAGCGACGAATTGGATGAGAAGACAAAGCGTCCCAGGGCGTTGATCGATGCCAGCCTGTGCACCGGCTGCGAGGTCTGCGCCCAGGTCTGCCCACGGTCGGCCATTCCGTTCAAGCCAACCGAAATGGAAGGAGCGGAGGTATGAAAGAGACCATCAATTTTCTCCTAGCAGGGGTGGGTGGGCAGGGGACGATCCTGGCGAGCGATGTGCTGGTCAACGTGGGCCTGGCGGCCGGTTACGAAGCCAAACAGGCCGAGGTGCATGGCATGAGCCAGCGCGGCGGCAGCGTCACCAGCGCCGTCCGCTGGGGCAGGAAGGTCCATTCGCCGCTGGTGGGAGCCGGCGAAGTGGATGTCCTCCTGGCGTTCGAAAAACTGGAGGCGCTGCGCAACCTGGTGCAGGTGCGTCCCGAGGCGGCGGTGGTGATCAATAACCAGGTCATCGAACCGTTGACGGTCATCTCGGGCGACCAGGTCTATCCCAGCGACGAGGTCTTGAAACAGGCTTTCGCCAGGGTCACTTCCCACGTGGAATATGTGGACGGTGAGGCGATTGCCGCTTCACTGGGCAACCATCGGGCCGCCAATGTCGTCCTGTTGGGGGCGCTCTCGGCCCTGATGGAGCGCGACGGCCTGTCTGGCCCGGGACTGGGGGCCGAAACCTGGCTTGCCGTGATCAGCGAGCGCGTCCCGCAAAAATACGTGGAATTGAACCGCAGGGCCTTCCAGGCTGGGCGGGAGGCGGTGGGAAGAAACTAAAGAAAGACCTCAACACAAAGGACACGAAGGGCACAAAGGCTCACGAAGTTTTTTCTGTAGAAACGCAACGGAGGCTGGTCGGAACCAGCCTCCGTTTTCTTATTCATTTCTTACTTCATCACTTCTTTCTTCGTCAGTTCGCCTTTCGTGCGTGCTTCTTGGCGTACTCCGCCCCACGCTTGAGCGCCTCGTAGTTCGATGGCAGCAGGTGCTTGTGACGGCCCGGCATGTGGGCGGCGAGGGTCGCCTCGATGTCCTTGCGTTCCAGGATGGGCAGCAGTTCCAGCAGGGCGCCGATGGCGACCATCGTCGCCAGGCGGCGGTTGCCGAGTTCCTCGGCGATCTCGTTGCAGGGGACCGAGACCGAGGCGATGTCCCTGCGCTGCACTTCCCGGTCCACCATCGAGCCGTTCACGACCAGCAGGCCGCCCGGCTTGACTGCCGGTTCGTATTTGTCCAGCGATGGCAGGTTCATGACCAGCGCCGCAGGGGGATTCTGCACCAGCGGCGAGCCGATCTCTTCATCGGCGATGACCACCGTGCAGTTTGCGGTCCCGCCCCGCATTTCCGGGCCATAGGATGGGATCCAGGTCACTTCCCTGCCCTTGTCCATGGCGGCGTAGGAGATCACCTGCCCGGCGAACATGATGCCCTGCCCCCCGAAACCTGCCACAAATATCTCAGTCTGCATTGTTCTCTATCCTTTTCTAACCGCAGAGTTCGCGGAGAGCGCGGAGAGAAAAAGGTTTTCTTTGCGTTCTCTGCGCTCTCGGCGGTTAATTTTCTAAAACTTCAAATCCGCCACGTCCGGGGCGATCTTGTAATCGCCAAGAGGGTAAGCCGGGAGCATGTGCTCTTCCAGCCACGAAAGCGACTCGACCGGGGAAACGCCCCAACCGGTGGAGCAGGTGGAGAGCAATTCGACCATCGAAAAGCCCAGGCCGTGCAACTGGGTTTCAAAAGCCGTGCGGATGGCCTTCTTGGCCAGGCGGATGTTCTTCGGGTCGTGCAGGCTGCGCCGGACCACATACCCGGTCCCGTCCAGGGTGGAGAGCATCTCGGCCATGCGGATCGGGAAGCCCTGCGACTCCACGTCGCGGCCGTTGGGCGAGGAGGTGGTCTTCATGCCGGGCAGGGTGGTGGGGGCCATCTGCCCGCCGGTCATGCCGTAGATGGCATTGTTGATGAAGATGATGGTGATGTTCTCCCCGCGCGCCGCGGCGTGGACGGTCTCGGCCATACCGATGGAGGCCAGGTCGCCGTCGCCCTGATAGGTGAAGACGACCCGGTCCGGCCAGACGCGCTTGACGCCGGTGGCCATGGCCGGGGCGCGTCCGTGGGCGGCCTCGACGAAGTCGGTGTCAATGTAGTTGTAGGCAAAGACCGCGCAGCCGACCGGCGCGATGCCGATGGCGCGGTCGAGCACGTTCATCTCCTCCAGCACCTCGGCCACCAGGCGGTGCGCCGTTCCGTGCGTGCAGCCGGGGCAATAATGGGAAGGGGTTCCGGTCAGCGCTTTTGGGCGGGAGTAAACCAGGTTCTCAGGTTTTATAAGCGTAGATACCATACATCGTCTCCTATCGGGCCATCATGCGTTGGAACCACAGGTCGGCCGGGTCATCCTCTGGGCTTCCGGGATTCTTGATCATCTCCTGCATCTCGTGGACGAACTCGTCCGGGAAGGGCATCACCCCGCCCAGCCGGCCATAGAAGCGCAGCGGCGCCCGTCCCCGCACCGCTTTCTGGACATCCTTGAGCATCTGCCCGGTATTCATTTCCACAACCAGGAAGGACTTCGCCTGTTTGCATAATTCTTCCACCCGTTTATAAGGATAGGGATTGACGCTGATCGGACGGAACAAGCCGACCTTGATTCCCTGGGCGCGGGCGGCGCGCACCGCAGAAAGCGCGATCCGGCCGGCGGTCCCGAAGCCGATGACGATGTACTCGGCATCATCGAGATAATATTCTTTGAAGCGGATCTCGTTCTTCCCAACTTCCTTCCAGCGGCTCAAGATGCGCAGGTTGACTTTTTCCTCGGTCGGC
>VGNO01000089.1 GCA_016865985.1 Chloroflexota bacterium
TCTTCGGCGGCGGCGGTGGAAATGCTGCATACCGCCACCCTTGTCCATGATGACCTGATCGACGGTTCGCTGTTGCGGCGCGGCAGCCCGACCCTCAATTCGCGTTGGTCCCCGGCGGCAACCGTGCTGACCGGCGACTTCCTCTTCGCCCGCGCCGCCCGCTTGGCTGCCGAGACGGATTACCTGCCGTTGATGAAACTCTTTGCAGAGACCCTGGCAGTGATCGTCAATGGCGAACTAACCCAGTTGTTTGCGGCGCGCGGGGTCGTCAGCCGGGACAATTACACCCAGCGCATCTACGCAAAAACCGCATCCCTGTTCGAGATGTCCACCCTGGCCGCGGCAATGATCAGCGCCGAGGACCAATCCATCCGCGAGCCGATGCGGCTCTTTGGATACGAGACCGGGATGGCTTTCCAGATCGTGGATTGCACCGGGGACCAGGCGGCTGTTGGCAAACCACTGGGATCGGACCTACTACAAGGGCTGGTGACCCTGCCGGCGATTTATTATGCAGAATCGCACCCGAAGGACCCGGATGTGATTCTGCTGAAGGACGGACATTGGTCCGACCGGGATGCCATGAGCCGCCTGGTGGAGGCGATTCGCGAAAGCGGTTGTATCCATAAGGCCATGCAGGAAGCCAATGCGGCAGTCGATCGCGCCATCGGGATCCTGGCTGCATTCCCGTCCAGTCGCGAGAAGGATGCCCTGACCGACCTGGCGCGCTACATCGTCGACCGGGACTTCTAATACTCCCCCATCGTCCGGTTACAACTCCCCATTGGTCTCCAACAGATCCATAAACACCTTCAACACTTGGGGATCGAACTGCTTCCCATCGAGTTTCTTCATGTAGTCTACAACTTCATTTCGCACCCAGGCGCCCCGGTATGGCCGGTCGCTCATGAGCGCATCCCAAACATCTACCACAGCGAAGATCCGGGCTGAAAGTGGAATTTGTTGACCGACCAGGCCTCGCGGGTAACCGGTTCCATCCCACCATTCGTGGTGGCAGTAGGGGATATCGAGGGCTGTCCTGAGATAAGGAATCGCCGAGAGCATATCGAAGGCGAATATCGGGTGTTTCCGCATGATTTCCCACTCATTCGCTTCCAATGGCCCGGTCTTGAGTAAAATGGCGTCCGGGATCCCCATTTTTCCGATATCGTGCAGCAATGCGCCACGCCGGATATGCACCAGGTCCTGGTCATTCAGTCCCATACGCCGCGCCAACTGGATGGTCTTGTCCGTCACCCGGCGGGTATGACCCTCGGTCTCGCGGTCGCGCAAGTCGAGCGCCAGCGACCAGCCTTCAATCGTGGCATCATAAGCCATAGAAAGGTCGAGGTTCGAACGTTGGAGTCCCTCGAACAACCGGGCGTTATCCACGCCGATGCCCACCTCGCCTGCTATTGTCTCGAGGAAGTTGAACCATTCACTATCCACGTCCAGGCGGGAACGGTGGTAGATCTCCAACACTCCCTGGATATTGCCTTTCGCCACCAGCGGTACACAATAGTATTCCTGGAAGTTTTCCTCCAGTTCTGCCTGCCTCCGGCCAGGTGGAGCGGGTGTCTGACGGAGGTCGTGGATGTGGATGGTCTTGCGTTCGAGAATAGCCTGTCCAGCCCGGCAGGCGTCCAACCGCATATAGGTGTGGGCATGGATTTTTGTGTAGAAACCAATCCCCGCCACATATTCGAGTAACTGGATATTGGGGCTCAGGAGCAGCACATCCGCCGCATCCACGTGCAACTGGTTGACGATCAATTCCAGCAGGGTCTCCAGCGCCATTTGGAGGTCGAGCATTGAACTGATTACTACGTCGATGGCTCGCAGGGCAGCCATCCGTTGTATCTGCTGTTCGGATTTCTCGAACAGGCTGGCGCGCCGGATGGCATTCCCGGCCATCTCTGAAATCGTCGTCAGTAGATTGACGCTTTCCGGGTCCAGTTGGCGCGGCGATGCAACCGATACGAACAGTACCCCGATCGTTTCCTGGACGGTTCGGATCGGTACACAAGCGCCGCCCCAGCCAGGCGGGATCTGGCGCCGAACAGACTCCAGGGCGCGTTCATCACTGGCAAATTCCGGCGATATGATCGCCTCTCCTGTGCTGAACACCTGCCCGGCGATGCCCTCGCCAGGCAGGAATGCCGATTCCCGCAGGTTGGCGAACCAACCGCGCGCAGCCGCCTCCCGGAAGGCGCCGGGACCCGGTTCATACAACCAGATGACGCCTGCTTCGGCGCCCAGCGCAGCCAGGGTTTCGTCCATCAAGCGCGGCAGCATCTCCTCCAAACCCTGGGCTGCCCGAAGCGTGGTGGATATGCGGTTCACCGTTTCGAGCACATCCAGCCGGCGGTTGGTCTCCCGGAACAACCTGGCATTCTCGAGCGCGACCGCAGCATTGGCAGCCAGCATCTCGAGCAGGCGTTGGTCATCCTCGGTATAGACGCCCGGTTTATACGCCTGGGCCGATAACATGCCGGTGACATCCTTTCCGAGGCGCATGGGCACAGCCAGCACCGACCGGACTTCCTCTTCAGCGCCGAAGTGGACTGCATTGGTAAACGGCTGCAGTTCGAGGTCGGGGATGATGATGCCCTCCCCGGTTGAGATGACCAGCCCCGAGATGCCATCACTGGCCGGGAAGGTCTTGCTCGGCCAGCGGCCGTCCCGGTCGAACAGGTATACCAGGCTGATCTCCTGTTTGTTGTTCTCCAGCACGGAGATCACAAAGGCTTCGACCGGCATCAGGCGCGAGGCCGCCCGGTGGACGGCTTCGTAGACCTTCTCGAGGTCCTGGCCGGCGCGGGCAATCTCCTGTCCCGCCTGGTGGAGGATGGCGCGCCGTTCTGCCGCCTGGACCGCCTGCTGGTACAGGCGTGCGTTCTCGATAGTCATGGACATATGTTGCGCCAAAGATTGGGCGTTCCGCAACTCATCTTCCCCAAAGAAACCTACTGTGATGCTGTCGGCCATCAGCGCCCCGGACATTTTTCCGCGCGTGACGATTGGCGCTGCCATGAAGCAGCGGACATGCTCCGCCCCCGGAACCCAGATCCAGCCCGGATGATCCCGTACATCCGGGATCAAGATGGGCTCCAGGTCATGCGCCATTTTTTCCAGGATCGGTGAATCCCGCAGGAGTTCATGCGCCGCCTGGACAGTCAGTTTCTCGTCCTTGTAGTTTATGGCGGAGACCAGGTCGGCCTGGCCGCCTTCACCCAGGAGTAAAACCGAAGCGGTATCGTATGTCAGGACATTTTTCAATTGTTCCAACATGAGTTTGAATATCTCAGATACATCGAGGCTTGTACTGACCACCCGCGCCACCTCGCGCATCGCCTCGGCTTCCTTGCGCCGTTTTTGCTCCGCATCGTATAACATGGCGTTGTCGAGGGCGGCCCCCGCCTGGAAAGCAAAGGAAGCGACCAGGGCAGCGCTTTCCTCGTTGTAAGCGCCAGGCAGGCGGTTGTCGATCGTGATGCAGCCGACCACCTTGTCGCGGGAGATCATTGGGATCCCCATCCAACCCCGTACGTAATCGGTCCCAGCCCAACGCTGGAAACGGGCATCCTGGGCGGCATCTGCCAGGACAGTTGGGGTCCTCATGCTGTGCTCGTCAGTGTAGAGGCGGCCGAAGGCTGGAAACTTCATGCCGATCAGTTCTTCCGGATGGTCGAATCCCCTGGCAGCCACGATCCGCAGCATATCCTTTTCCAGCAACATGATGGTGGCGCTATCGAAGGGTACAAGTTCTTCCAGGGATCCCAGGATCGTTTCGAGCACCTGGTTCATATCCAGCGATGCAGATACTGCTGCGGCTGCCTGGCGCAGGGTTTCTGCTTCCTGCCGGCGGCGGCGGATGGCCTCCTCCGCCCGGATGCGTTCGGTCACGTCCTGGAACAGGACTGCGATCCGCATCGGCGAAGTCTGGAATACATACACCTGGAACGAGCCTGAGATCTGCTGGTCTTGATATTTTACCTGCTCTTCCTGCCAGGATGTTCCGTCCCGCGCCGCCCGGCGATAGATCTCCGGCATCTCGGTCCCCACCAATACAGGAAAGGCTTCTTCCAACACCTTGTCGACCAGGCCGGCATGCTCCAAGCCAAGGATCCGGTCGGCGGATGGATTGGCGCCAATCAATACCAGCCGGTCTCCCTCCTGCAATTCATACAAGTGCATTCCCATCGGGGAGGCTTCCACGATCCGGCGGAACTTCTCCTCGCTTTCACGCAAGGCGTCTTCCGCCTTCTTTCGTTCGGTGATATCCTCTGCCATGGCAAAGATGATATCCTGGCCGAAATATTCACCCTTGTATAGACGTACATTCTTGGGGAATTCTTCACCATTGCTTCGAACGCCCCAGAATTCGAATTGCTGCGGCTCTCCTTCGAAGGCGCGGGCAACCATCTCCCGAAGTCTATCCATGTCATTCCTGCCAGGCGCGGCGATGTCCGCTGGCGACTTGCCCGGGAAGAATTCGCGTGGATATCCATACATCTGGACGGCTCCCTGGTTTACATCCAGGAATCTCCCTTCACGGTCCTGGATGTAGACCGCCTCCAGCACGCTGTCGAACAGGCCGCGGTAACTGGCCTCGCTCGCCTGCAAGGCTTCCTCCGCCTGCTTGCGGGTGATCGCAATGGCGACCTGGGAGGATACGAATTCCAGCATGTGCTGTTCGCGTTCACTGTAGGCATCCGGGTCGGAATAATGCTGCACGACCATCGCCCCGATTGTCTTGCTTTCTATGATAAGTGGGACACCCAGCCAAATCTTGGAGGGGACACCTAGCAGGATCACCTCACCCTGCCGTTCCAACTGGTCATGGACTTCCTGGGTGCAGAGTAAGGACCGTCCAGTCCGCAATACATAGGCAGTCAACCCCTTGCCTGGTTGGATGCCGCCCATAAATGGCTCATCCTGGGCATCCCTGAAATAAGGGAAACGGAGCAGGTTTTCCTTTTCGTCGTAGAGCGTGATATAGAAGTTTTCAGCCGGCATGACCGATGCGATGATGTCATGTATTCGCGGAAAGAGATCGTTCAACGACCTGGTGGATTCGGTTGCCAGGGCGATCTGATAAACTGCATCCTGGAGAGTGTCGGCCTGTTTCCGCTTGGTAATGTCGCGGAAAATGACCAGCGAAGCGGGAGAATCATGGAACCGGATGGGAGCGGCGGTCACCTCGACATCGACCGGTGTGCCGTCGAGTCGGATGAATTTTTCTTCCAGCACAGGCACAACTTTTCCGTCCACGACCTGCTGGCGGATCCGATCCTTTACGAGATCTCGGTAATCCGGGTGGACAATATCCAGCAACGGTTTGTCGATGATATCATCGAGATTATCCGCCCCGATAAGTACGAGCGCAGCCGAGTTCGCAAGCAGGATTTTTCCACCGCCATGCACGATAATGGCATCGGGAGACAGGTCGAACAGGCGGCGGTACCTTTCTTCGCTTTCCCTGAGGGCGATTTCTGCTTGCTTGCTCTGGGTTATGTCGAACATGATCCCTTGCCAGAAGAGCGGCTTCCCGGACTGGTCGCGGATCAATACAGCTTCATCGCGGATCCACAAGAGACGCCCATCCTGGGAGGTCGCCCGGTATTCCGCCCGGAATGGTTCTCCGCCTTTGTTGGAGCGGAAGTATTCTTTCATCGTGGATTCTCGATCATCAGGATGGATCATCCTCGTCCAGAGGTCGAGGTTGGCCGACCATTCCTGCGGGTCATAACCCAGTATGGAGGTTATCTGTGGGCTTATATAGAGGGTCCGACCGACCTCTTCCGCTGAATCCACATAGATGATGGCGGGCAGTTGCTCAACGAGCGTCCGGTATCGTGTCTCAGCCTCTCGCAGCGACGCCTCCGCCCGGCTGCGCTCATCCAATTCCAATTGGAGCCCCTGAACGAGACGTGCATCGCGGACCACGCTGGCGGCCTGTCCGGCAAAAAGCAACAGGAGTTGGGCTTCCGCCTCCGTGAATTTGCGTTGTTTGTCGCTGGAATCATTGACACCCAACACGCCAATCAAATGCCCGCCAAATAACATTGGCGCTTCTATCACCGCCCGCAGGGGTAATTCGCTAAATACCTTCGGGCGTCCATCCCAGTTACTGTAATCGTCCACGATGAGGCTCTGCCTGGTTTCTGCCACCCTTCCCGCCATGCCTTCTCCCAGTTTCAGGCGCACGCCGGGAATGGTGGGGTATCCCAGGTCGACCACGAGTTCAAGTTCTTCTGTCGCCTCATCATAAAGGTAAATGAAACCATTTGGCGCATCGAGGAGCGCCATGGAACGCTCCACAATCGTCCTGAGCAGGGAGAACAAGTCCTGCTGAACCGTAAAATCCATAACCGTATCGTGGAAGGCAGCCAACTCTTCTGCGCGCTGGCGGAGCGCCAACTAGGCTGTTTTCCGTTCGGTAATATCGAGCATCACACCCTGCCAGCATATCGGTTTCCCGTCCGCATCGCGCAAGAGGGCGGATTCGTCCCGGATCCAGACTTCGCGGCCGTCACGGGCGATGACGCGGTACTCCATCTGGAAGGAGTCCCCGGTGGCGTTCGTTCGTTCATTCTCCAGGATCACTCCCGGTCGGTCATCCGGGTGGATGATATCCAACCAGAAACGAGGCTCCCCCACCCAATCCTTGGGAGGATACCCGGTCATCTTCTCGATTTGCGGGCTGATGAAAAGTGTGCTGCTGTACTCATCCACCGCATCGGTATAGACTGCCGCCGGGATCCATTCCACCAGGTTCCGATACTTGAGTTCCAACTGTTGCGCGGTCTGTTCGACATCCTTCAACTCGGTGATGTCGGTAATCGATCCAGCCAGGCCTGCGATCCGACCATTGGACTTGATCCTCCGAACCGCCATGCGAACGTGCCGGACTGCTCCAGTTTCGCTAAGGAACCGGAACTCGAACTTGGTCGCATCCCTCTTCAGGGATCGTTCGAATGTTTTACGCACACCCGGTAGATCGTCTGGATGGATGAATTTATCCAGGTTAGCGCCAATCAACTGGTTGGGTTCAACGCCGACCAGACGCTCGATGGCCGGACTGACATAAGATAGCAGTCCCCCGGTATCCATAGTAAAAATTACATCGCCCAATTCCTCCACCAGGGTATGGAATATATCTTTCGCGCCCACCAAGGATGGGTGTTCCTTGGGCGCAGGGTCGATCTTTTTTCCCGCACCAGCCTGGTTGGACGATCCTTTCCTGCTCATGAGACCATTATAGAACAATTCCAAGAAGCAGAGATGTGATTTCCGTTGCAGAATTCGGGAGGTTTGTACATGCTGGGAATAACAAAAAGGACGAGTCCGAGTGACTCGTCCTGACTGAGGCGACGATGGGATTTGAACCCATGATGAGGGTTTTGCAGACCCTTGCCTTGCCACTTGGCCACGTCGCCGGTTCCGGCCATCGATTGAAAAAAAGAGGACTGATGATTGACGGCCCAATGCAATCAATCGGCAATCATCAATCAGCAATCCTCTGTTCCCAACCTTGAGCGGGCGATGGGATTCGAACCCACGACCTTCTCCTTGGCAAGGAGACGTTCTACCACTGAACCACGCCCGCAATCATCGGCCTGTTTGGGCCGAGAGTGCCGAGACCCAGGATCGAACTGGGGACACCGCAATTTTCAGTCGCGTGCTCTACCAACTGAGCTATCTCGGCCAGGTTTCTGGAGCGGGTGAGATTTTACACGTACTGGACTTGGTTGTCAAGCAAGCGGGGACGGCGGGGATTTTACAGAACGGTTACACAGCATCCATATTCCATTTCTTCACTTCGATTACAATTACAACCGGCAACTGATATATTCCTGCCCCCGGTTTTGCAAGACGCAGTAGAATCTGGTCATCCTGAATACTCGAGGCGAACCATGAACCGTAATAAAAACATACAATCGATTTCCTCCGAACGCGCCCCGCGCGCCATTGGACCCTACTCCCCGGCCATCCAGACGGGCTGTTTTATCTATACCTCCGGACAACTCGGGCTCGATCCCGCCACGGGAAACCTCGTGGATGGCGGAATCGAAGCCCAGACCAGGCAAGCCCTCATGAATATCCAGGCCCTCCTGGATGCCGCAGGATGCGGGATGTCCGGCGTGATAAAAACAACCGTATTCCTTGCAAGTATGGAGGATTTCACCAGTATGAATGCAGTCTATGCGGAGTTCTTCACCGGGGAAGCCCCGGCTCGCTCCACGGTGGCAGTCGCCGGCCTGCCGAAAGGTGGATTGGTCGAGATCGAAGCCATCGCCAGGACTGAATCCGGTCGTGACGCCGGGTAACCCCTCGTTTATATGGCTACCGAACTCATCCTGATGGTTGACGATGAGCCAGCCATCATCCAACTGGCTAGAATGTACCTGGAAAGGGAGAATTTCCGGGTGGTCGATGCCTCTGACGGCGCAGCAGCCCTGGAGCAGGTTGCCAGCCTCCGCCCCGACCTGGTTGTCCTGGACGTCATGCTCCCGGAACTGGACGGGTTCGAAGTCTGCCGACGCCTACGGGCTCAGTCCAACCCTGTATTCGTTATCATGCTGACCGCCCGGGATGAGGATATCGATAAAATCCTCGGCTTGGAACTCGGTGCGGATGACTACCTCACAAAACCTTTCAACCCCCGTGAGCTGGTCGCACGCGTCAAGGCCATCCTGCGCCGGGGCGACCGACAAGCCGGGAGCGAAGGGCGCCCGATCCATATCGGGAACCTGGTCATCGACTCCAGCCGCCGGGAGGCCTCCCTCGATGGTCGAGACATCTGCCTTCGGACACAGGAATTCGACCTGTTATTGACCCTGGCAGAGAATCGCGGACTGGTACTCAGTCGCGAACAACTGCTCCAGAAAGCCTGGGGGTTCGATTTTTACGGCCAGACCCGTACCGTAGACGTGCATATTGCCCACCTGCGGAAGAAACTAGTAGAAGGCAATGTCCGGATCGAAACCGTGACAGGCATCGGTTATAAACTCATAACAATCCCTCCCTCGTCCGCCAGCCTCGATGGCCCGCAGAAGACCCGGTAGATGATGTTCTCATCCCTGCGCGCCCGCCTCTGGCTGAGTTATGCCCTGGTTGTCTTCACCGCGCTGGGGATTACAGCCACCATTCTCATAATCTACATCCTCCGCAGCCCCCTGGCACAGCGGCAAATCCTGGCCGACCTGAAAGCCGTCAATACCGTGATAGTTTCCAATGGCCTGGAACCACTCGCGTCCCTGCCGGACGGTTCTCTCCAGGAAATCGCCGAGCGGTATGACCTGGACTTCGATGTGCGCGTGCTCATCATATCATCCAGTCGGACCCTCCTGGCCGATTCCCGCCGCGATGCTTTACCCATGTTGAGCCTCGAGAGCGTCCGGTACCTGCTCGGCGCCCAGGCCGCCAAGGACGAAGCCGGAGGAACCTGGTTGATCTCCGTCCAGCGCCTGTCAGAGAGAAGGTGGCTGGTGCTGGCTGCGCCTCGGCCGAAGATAACCATCCTGGGCTTGATCCGGAATGACCTGTTCCTGCCCTTTTTCGAGGCTGGCGCGCTTGCCTTCCTGCTCTCATTGTTGGCGGCTTATTCACTGTCGCGCTGGATCGGAAATCCGCTGCAGCGGATGCTGGAAGCGGCACGCGCTTTCCCCAACAGCGGCAAACAGCCCATCCGCGTGGAAGGCCCGCACGAAGTCAAGGACCTGGCTCGCGCTTTCAACGATATGACCTCCCGCGTCCACGCCAGCCAGGCTTCACAGCGCGAGTTTGTCGCAAACGTATCCCACGAACTGAAAACACCGCTGACCTCGATCCAGGGTTTCGCCCAGGCAATGCTGGACGGCACAGCCGATACTCCCGAAGCCAGGCAGCAGGCTGCCGCAGTCATCCATAACGAAGCCGGGCGGATGCACCGCATGGCGCTCGACCTGCTGGACCTGGCGCGACTGGATGCCGGTACGCTCGATTTGGAACAGGCGGAAATCGATCTCCCGGCGCTGCTGAATACGATTGCCGAAAAACTCACACCACAAGCACACCTGGGGCAGGTGACTCTCCGGATCGAAAAGTCGGCCATCCCCCCGGTTGCCGGTGATGGCGACCGCCTGGCTCAAGTAATCACCATCCTGGTGGATAATGCCTTGAAGTTCACGCCGGCTGGCGGTCTGGTTACCCTGTCCGCGAAACACGCCGCAGGACAGGTTCTGATCGAAGTCTGCGATACGGGCAGTGGCGTGCCGGACGAGGCCATCCCACACATCTTCGACCGCTTCTACCAGGTGGATTCCTCCCGCCGCGGCGGCGAGAAGCATGGCGCCGGTCTGGGGTTGGCAATCGCCCATGAAATCGTATTGGCGCATGGTGGTACAATTAGCGTCCGCAATAACCCGGCCGGCGCTGGCAATGTCCATGGATCCGGTTGCACATTCACCGTCAGCCTGCCTTGTCCGGATCCAGACGCGCCGACCATCGTCTCGAAACGCCGACCGTAACCGTCCAGCAACCAACTGATAGTCATAGATCATGCTCCCACTCCGTTATGGGGCTGGGCGCCGACCCGGAACATGCCGCCACTCGTATCCATCATCATCCCCTGCTACAACGAACAGGACACCATCACGGAACTGCTCGAGGCTATCCACGGGCAGACTTGGCCGCGTTCCAGCCTGGAAGTAGTGATCGCCGATGGGATGTCGACC
>VGNO01000090.1 GCA_016865985.1 Chloroflexota bacterium
ATAATATCCGGATGTCCATTCATTAGGAAAGATCAGAAACAACTTCGCAGACCCCGTTCTTCAGCGCAAGTACTGCCTCCATCGCAAATCCCTTGAGCCTTCCTTCTATTATCCGGCGATGGTTTGGTTGCTCCGCCTTCTTTGCCAGAACCCCTCCAGCCAGAAGATGATCAAAGCCATCCAGATGATTGCGAATCCGATGGCCCGTTCGGAGGTGAAAGGTTCCTTGAACACCAGGACCCCGATCAGGAACTGCATGGTCGGGGCGATGTATTGCAGCAGGCCCACCATCCAGAGCGGGATGCTGCGGGCGGCGCTGGCGAACATCAGAAGCGGCAGGGTGGTGACGATCCCCGCCCCGGCCAGCAGCAGGTCCACGACGATGCCGTTATGAGTGAAAGCGCCCGTTCCCTGCGCCTGGACCAGGACCAGGTACAGGACTGATGGCAGGAGCAACGCGCCGGTCTCGATCGTCAGGCCGGGCAGCGCGCCAAGCGGGGCGATTTTCTTGAGCAGTCCATAGAGGGCAAAAGTCCCGGCCAGGGTCAGGGCGATCCACGGCAATGCGCCATAACTGAGGGTCAGGTAAATGACCGCAATGGCTGCCATCCCGACCGGCAGCCATTGCAGGAGACGCAGGCGCTCCCGTAGGAACAGAACGCCAAGAAGGAGGCTCAGGAGTGGATTGATGAAATATCCCAGGCTGGTCTCGACGATGTGACCGCTGTTTACTCCCCAGATATACACAAGCCAGTTGACTCCCAGGAGCAGGCCGGTGAGGACGGTGGAAGACAGGATGCGGATGCTGCCGGCACGCAGGGCGATGCTGCGGCCCTCGCGGCGGAGCAGGATGACAGCCAGGAGTAACAGGAAGGACCACGCGACCCGGTGAGCAATGATCTGCAATGGCGGTACCGTCTGGAGCATTTTCCAATAGAGCGGGAAAAGACCCCACAGCAGGTACGCGCCGAGCGCGTTCCAGGCGCCTGTTTTCATGGAATCCCGGCCTGGCGCACGGCCAGTTACCGGATGCCTCAGGTCCCGCCGGTATTGCAGGCGGCTGCGCTCGAAACGGAAGAGAGCGCCCCGCCGCCGGATATTTTGGATGCAAAGGAGGATATTTTTTTCCTGACCTGGACACTGCCGCAGGATGGGCACGCCACGCTGCTGACCGCATCCGCGTTGCGTAATAATTCCTCGAACGGTTTCCCGCACTGGTCACAGACGAACTCGAATATCGGCATAATCTTCTCCTGGCTGGGTGGGATGGATTTTATCAAGTTTTCCGAGTTTTGGATGCAGACGCGGCTGAAAAGTGACAGGCTCCTATGGTATCATTTTTGCATGAGAGCGAAAACCGGACCCAGTCGATTGGCTTACTCCCTGCTGCTCCTCGACCTGGGGCTTGCAGCCTGCACCCGGTCCGCCCTGCCTGCCGATGGATACCTGCCGTCGCCCAACCTGGAGAACCCGCCTGCGGGCGCGGCTACCAATCCCACCCCGCTGCCGGCTTTCACGCCGCTCCCGACTGGCGCCGCCACGCCGCCTCCGTTCGTGGCTTTCCATGCCGAGCCCTGGGCCGATAACGTGCTGGTGCGGACCGGGCCAGGTACGCTCTTCGATGCCAGCCGGATGATCCCCGCCGGGATGCGCCTGCTGGTGTTGGGGCGGTCTCCGGGCGGCGAGTGGGTCTATGTCGAATTGCCGGATGGGGTGCGCGGCTGGGTGTTTGCCCAACTGTTGCAGGGTGAGCAGGATCTCCAGTCCGCGCCGCTGTTCGAGCCGGAAGGTCTGCAGCAGGTTCAGGGCCTGGTCCTGGATGCAACCGGCCTCCCAACCAGTGGGGTGGTCTTCATGCTGGCACAGGGCAGCCGGCAGACCAATGCGGTCACAGATGCCGGAGGGGTGTTCCACGCCTTCCTGCCGGGCGACGCAGGAGGCGCCTGGACGGTATCCTATACCGGCATCTCCTGCACCAGCAATACGATGGATGTCGATTGCAACTGCAAGGGCGGGGTGTGCGGTAAACCTTCACCGGAAACTACCACGGTCAACCTGCCGCAGGCTGTGCTACTGTCATTCACCTGGAAGTAAGGATACCCACATGCCGGTCATCCAAGTTGCCAACCTCAACAAAACATTCCGCTCCAAGCAAAAAACCGCCGGGTTGCGTGGTTCGCTGCGGGCCCTGGTCCGACCCAGATACAATACCATCGGAGCCGTCCGCGACTTGTCGTTCGAAATGGATGCGGGGGAATTGCTCGGTTTCATCGGTCCAAACGGGGCTGGGAAGTCCACCACCATCAAGATTCTGACCGGCATCCTCTACCCGACCTCAGGCGAGGCGAATGTGCTCGGTTTCGTCCCCTGGAAGCAGCGTCGCCAGTTGGCCTACCGGATCGGTACCGTCTTCGGCCAGCGACCGCAGTTGTGGTACCACCTGCCGGCGATGGATACCTTTACCCTCTTCGGGAAGATCTACGAACTCGATGACGGAGAGGTCAAGCGGCGGATCGGCCTGCTGGCCGAGGCTTTCGAGATCCAGGATTTACTTGAGACGCCCGTACGTAAACTCTCGCTCGGACAGCGCATGCGCTGCGAAGTGGCAGCCTCCCTCATCCACAAGCCAAAACTGCTCCTGCTGGATGAACCGTCCATTGGCCTGGATGTGGTTGGCAAGCAGCTCCTGCGTGATACCATCCGCAACATGAGCCAGGCTGAGGGAGTGGGTGTCCTGCTGACCTCCCATGACGCTGGCGATCTGGAGGCGCTTTGCAGTCGGGTCATCATCATCAACCACGGGCAGGTCGTCTACCAGGATAAGGTCTCGAACCTGAAGCGCAATTACCTGACCCGCAAGGAAGTAGGCGTGCGCTACGCCGCCCAGGTCCCGCCCGGGTTCTGCGTGGATGGCGCAGAAGTGGTAAAAGCCGGCCAATACGGGGTCAAACTACACTTCGATACCCGCCGGACCCCGGTCGACGCCATCATGAGCCGCATCGCTGAACAAGGGAGCGTGGTGGATATAACCATCTCGGACCCCTCGCTCGAGGAAGTGATCTCCCGCATTTACGCCAGGGTCGAGGCCGGATCATCCCACGACGCGGCTGATAAAAGTAGTAGGCGGGGAAGATGAAACAGCTCCGGAAATACTGGGCCATCTTTGTCGTCCAGTTGCTCAACAGCCTGGCCTACCCGGCTGAACTGTTGTGGCGCAGCCTGGCAATCCTGCTCTTCATGCTGGTCTTTACCTTCCTGTGGCGGGCAACATACGGCAGCAACCAGAGCATGGCCGGTTTGACGTTGAACGACACGATCTGGTACCTGATGCTGGCCGAGACCATCGAACTCAGCCGGCCGCGCTTCGCCCGGACGATCGCCGAGGCTGTCAAGGATGGCTCGGTCGCCTACCTGCTCAATAAGCCCTACGATTTCATCCTCTACCAGTTGGCCGCCAGCGGCGGGGATTCGGTCTTCCGCATCCTGTTGAACGCTTTGCTGGGCGGGACATTGGTCTGGGCGCTGGTCGGACCGCCGCCTGGCCTGCCCGGCTGGCTGCTGGCTTTTGCCGCCATGCTGGGGGCCTGGTTGATCAACTTCTGCCTGACTGCCCTGATCGGACTGCTGGCCTTCGTTACAGAGGATGTCGCGCCTTTCGAATGGATATACCAGAAGATGATCTTCATCCTGGGCGGGATGCTGATCCCGATCGATTTCTACCCAGAATGGCTTCAGGACCTGGCGCGCGCCCTGCCTTTTTCCCACCTGATGTACGGGCCGGCAAAACTCTTCGTCCGGCCGGAGTGGGGGGCGTTCCTCGAACTGCTGGCCTGGCAGGCAGCCTGGGTTGCCCTTCTGGGCGGGACGCTGGCAATATCCTACCAATTGGGGATCCGCAGGCTGGCGATCAACGGAGGGTGATGCGATGCGTGAACTCCGCTTCCTGCTCTCGCTCTGGAAGACCAACCTGCTGGCCGTGATGGAATTCCGCGTCTCCTTCATCTCGCAGATCATCGGGATGATGTTGAACGATGGCTTTTACTTCATCTTCTGGGTCATCTTCTTCGACCGTTTCGAGACAGTGGGCGGCTGGAGCCTGAGCGACATGTTCGTGGTCTTCGGGGTGACGGCAACCGCCTTCGGCCTGGTCTCCTTCCTGTTCGGGAATGCCTTCTCGCTGGGCGACATCATCGCCCGCGGCCGGCTGGACTATTACCTATCGCTTCCGCGCCCGGCGCTGCTCCACACCCTGGCCAGCCGCAGCATCGCCAACGGCCTGGGGGATGTCTCGTATGGTATCCTGAGTTACCTCGTATCAGGCCAGTCGACTGCCGGAGGGCTGGGGCGTTTCCTGCTGGCGGTGGTCCTGGCGGCAGTGGTCTTCGTCTCCTTCCTGGTCATCGTCCAGAGCCTGGCGTTCTGGATGGGCAACTCGACCGCCTTCGGCCAGTTGATGCTGAACGCCATGATCACTTTTGCCCTCTACCCGTTGGGGATGTTCGACGGCCCGCTGCGCTTCATCCTGCTGACGGTCGTCCCGGCGGCGTTGATGGGCGCCGTCCCGGCCGGTTTCATCATCCACCTCGACTGGGTCAACCTGGGGCAGTTGAGCCTGGGGGCGGCCGGGCTGCTGGCTGCCGCGCTGTTCGTCTTCCACGCTGGCCTGCGGCGGTATGAATCCGGCAGCGCCATCCAGGTCGAGGTCTGATGGGGTAAAATCGCCAGTGAAACCAATCCATTCAGGAGACATTCATGGACGAACGCCAGGAACTGCTGCAACGGCTGGATGAAGCCCGGGCGCGCGTGTTGTCCTTCCTGCCGCAGATCGAGTCCCTGCCGGGACGCGAGATCTACCCCGGCTGGACGGTCAAGGAGATGCTGGCGCATATGACCGGTTGGGACGATGCCGTCATCGCCTCGCTGCGTGCCCATCTCTCCGGGCGCGAACCCGGAACCCCCGCCGAGCGCGGCATCGACGATTACAACGCCCGCACAGTCGAGACCCGCGAGGCGCTCGATTACCCCCACATCCGCCGTGAGTGGGAGGCTACCCGCCTGGTATTGAAGGAGATCATCCAGGCTATGCCGGATGACAAGTTCACCCGTCCGCTGGTCCTGCCCTGGGGTCCAGTCGGGACGGTCACCGACCTGTTGAATATCTTCGTCCACCACGAACATGAACATGCCGGCCAACTGGAGGAATGGGTGAAGGATACCCGCCAGCCGCTCTCCGGCCGGCATTAATTCCACGGCGCGGCGACCGGATCCAGGTCCGGTACGGCGCCGTATCCTTTTTTCCGAGGAGAATGAAATGACCACTATAACGATCGAGAAACAGATCAAAGCCTCCCCACAGGCGGTCTACTATGCCCTGACCCACGCCTCGGCCATGCACGAATGGCTGTGCGACCACGCCACCGTCGCCCCCCGGCCCAACGGGCGGATGTACCTCTGGTGGCACGGGGATTTCTATTCCAGCGGCGTCTACATCGCCCTGGAACCCGACAAGTCGGTGACCTTCCAGTGGTTCGGGCGTTCCGACCCCGAACCCACCCTGGTGACCGTCACCCTGGCTGAAAAGGGCACCGCCACGCTTGTGACCCTCCGCCACGAACTCCCGGAGGCTGAAGCCTGGCAGGGAAAAGCCGCCGATTTCGAGCGGGAGTGGCTGGGCAGTCTCGATAACCTGGTCTCGGTGCTGGAGACCGGCAAGGACCAGCGCACCTGGAGCCGCCCGATGATCGGCATCAGCGGGTTCAGCGATTTCAATGCCGAGATCGCCCGCAGCCTGGGCGTGCCGGTCGTCGAGGGGGCGCGGCTGGACAACCTGGTGGACGGGATGGGCGCCCAGAAAGCCGGTCTGCAAAAGAACGATGTGCTGGTGGAACTGGGTGGCAAGCCGATCACCACCGATTTCGGTTCCTTCACGCTTGCCCTGGCGGGCAGGAAAGCCGGCGAGACGGTCGAGGTGGTCTTCTACCGCGGCCCGCAGAAGATGTCCTTGCAGATGGCGCTCTCCGGCCGTCCCGAGCCGGACATCCCCTGGGAACCGGCCGCCCTCGGACAGGCGTCGCGCGAGAAGTACGACCAGGCGCTGGCAGTACTGGAGAAAGCGCTGGCCGGGGTGACCGAAGAGGAAGCCGCCATCCGTCCGGCGCCGGGTGAGTGGAATGTCAAGGAGGTCCTGGCGCACCTGATCCATACCGAGCGCTTCTGGGCATTCAATATTGGCGACCTCGTCGGCGGCTACGAGCGCCGGGCGGATGACTGGGGCGGCAATATCGACGCCCACCTGCGGGCCACCGTGGCCGCCTATCCGACCCTGCCGGCGCTTGTGGCGGAACTGAAGGCCAACATCGTCGAGGTGGTTGGTTTCGCGTCGAGCCTCCCGGCTGAATTCATCGCACGCAAGGCCGCATATCTTGGGGTCGCGCTCAACCTGCTCAACATCCAGTCGCATCTCCTCTCGCACGTGGAGCAGATCCGCGAGGCGCTGGCTGTGGCGAGGAAGTAATTGGGAAAACTGGTGGCGGTGGTGGGCAGCGCCGGGGTGGGGAAGACCGCCCTGGTGCGTGCCCTGTGCCGGGACGGGGATTTCGCCTGCGGCCTAGAGCAGCACGGGACGCGCCCCTTCCAATCGCTCGCAGCCCGCGAACCGCGTTTCATATTTGCCAACCAGGTGGATTACCTGCTGCTGCGCGCCCACCAGGAACGTGAACTGCGCCGCCAATCCCGCACCGGCCTGCTGGACGGCGGGTTGGACATGGACTTCCACGGTTTCACCCGCCTCTTCCATGCCCGCGGCTGGCTGACCGATGCCGAGTTCGATCTGTGCCGCCGCCTGTACGAATACATCCGCTTTGAACTCCCACTGCCGGACCTTGTGATCATGCTGGTAGCCGACGAGTCCACCATCGTCCATCGCCTGGAGGAACGGAGGCGGATCAACATCGCCTCCGGGCAGGATATTTCCCGGCTTACAGCCTTCCTCGAGGAATGGCTTTCCGGCCTTGGCGAGCGCCTCCTGCGCCTGGATGTCTCGGCCGATGACCCGGGTTATCGCAGGATAGTTCCGCGGCTCCTGCCGCAGATCATCCGGATGCTGGGTCAAGACTGCGCCTGATGACGCCACTTCCCGATTGGAGGTCGGGTGTTCCATGAGAATCCCTCACAGTACCCCAGCCTGGGGATGGGGAGCGGCGGCGTTGCTGTGCCTCCTGCTGGCCTGCTCCTTCACCCCGTCCTATTCCACGCCGGTCATCCACCCGCCTCGGCAGCCGCTGATCCCTTCACCGACCCCGGTTGGCGTCCCATCCAGCGAAGCGCCTGCCTGCACCATCTTCCCGGTCGATAATATCTGGAATACGCCGGTGGACTCCCTGCCCGTCCACCATAATTCGGACGCCTACATCGATACCATCGGGCGTGAGACCGGTTTCCATATGGATTTTGGTTCGGGCGAATGGGATGGCGGCCCGATCGGCATCCCGTACAACCTGGTCACTGGAGGGACCCGGACACATACCGTCGAGTTCTATTACCCGGATGAATCCGACCCCGGCCCATACCCGATCCCGGAGGAGCCCCTGGTAGAATGGGGCAGCGACCATCACCTCCTGGTCTGGGATATATCCACTTGCACCTTGTACGAGATCTACGACATTTCCTTCGATGATGGTTCCTGGTCGGCAGGTTCGGGCGCGGTCTGGGACCTGCGCTCGAATGACCTGCGCCCCGCCGGCTGGACCTCGGCGGATGCTGCCGGGTTGCCGGTCCTGCCGGGACTGGTGCGTTACGACGAAGTTGCCTCCGGAGAGATCGAACATGCCCTGCGTTTCACCGCCAGTTCCACCAACGGCTACATCTGGCCGGCGCGCCACCTGACTTCCGATGACTCGCCTTCCCATATCCCGCCCATGGGCTTGCGGCTGCGCCTGAAAGCCGGTTTCGATCCATCCCCATTTCCACCACAATTGCAGGTTATCCTGCGCGCCATGCAGACCTACGGCATCATCCTGGCCGACAACGGCTCGGACTGGTACGTGAGCGGCGCGCCGGATGAACGCTGGGACAACGACATGCTCCACCTGCTGGATGTGCTCACCGGGGACGATTTCGAGGCGGTGGATGTATCCAGCCTGATTGTGGACCCTGATTCAGGCAAGGTTGCATCGCCTTGAGGCGGCAGGGCTTTCTTATTCTACTGGCGTTGGTCAGGCTTTCGACCTGACATAACTCGCCTTTTCGACATTCGGCGGGTCGCCAACCCGCCCAACAAATACGAGTGCAAGCGGTCTAATGAAGGCGACGGGGTAATATTTCAGACTCACCCAAACACAGTTCCTGTTGTTGATCGCGCCTATGGGACGGCTTCGATAAAAACCGGCCTGGGATCGACCATGAACTGCAGGTAACCATCGACAGGTTGGAGCAGTTGGGTCTCCGGGTTCTCCCCGCCGGAAAGGACCGGGGTCCAGGTAAGCAACGCCGCCTGGGACTCGAATGGCAGGGAAAGTGGAGTCTGGGCCGGCGCTTCACCCGGGAAATAGAGTACCCCATCGTCGTACCACAGGACCCAGGCCGGGCCGGTAGGGGTCGTGAAGCGATATGCCCAGATACCGGTCCCCAGGTCCAGTTTTTCGACCGCCGTGAACCCGCTGATCTTGTCGTTGACCAGTTTCACGGCTTGGAAAGCCGGGCGGGTTTCCCCAGGGGCGCGGTAACCGGGCAGGCCAACGCCCGACGGCTGCCCGGTAACACGCGTGTCCATCATGCCCATGAACATCGATGTTCCCACCAGCGGCACGCCGAGGATATCCACAGGCGGGATATTGGTCCTCCAGTCCTCCAGGTTCCCGACATTGATTCCGAGAATTCCTTCACCAGCCGAGACGACGACCTTCTTGACCAACCCGCCTGCCATCAGTGCGTAGAGCCAGGATTGTGCTCCTTCGTGGCCGTCGGCGGCCGGGTCCGCCACCAGTTCGAGCGTGTCGATGACCTGCGCCAGGTTCTCGGCTGTCGCCGGCCAGGCCGGGCGGCCGTTGTATCCCACCAGCGCCGACATGCTGAAGGCATCGCCGATCCAGAGGGGGATCTCCTGGCAGCCATTATCCTGCAATTGGCCGCGCAGCCAGGCTGCAGTGGGAGGGATCTCGGTATAGTCGCCCAGGCTGTGGAAATCGAGGATGTCATACGCGTCGCAGGCAGCCAGGACGGCTTGGATCTCCGGTACGCTCTTGCGAATGCCCTTCTGGGGCGTCGCCAGGCGCAGTTCCAACTCGGCTTCATCCGGGTCGCCGTCGAACACATCCACCATCAGGATGGCGACGATCAAAACCTCGGCCTGCGGGTCTGCACGGTGGATGGCCGGGTAAGCCAGGCGCAACAGCCGGATGTAATCATCGGCGTTGGATGGCCAGTAGCCGGTGAACTCCCGTTCGATGCCGTAATGATGGACCGGATACAGCAGGCCGGGGGCATCGTCGAGCCCATCGCCGTCGTAGCGCTCGACGAAACGGGTGACGAACCCCACATACTCATCGATAAATTCTTCCTTTGGGAAGGTATTGCCCGGATCCAGCAGGGAGGGGGAATCGGTCGAAGCCCAGGGCGATTCGGCGGTGATGAGCAGTTGGATGCCGTGAAAACCCGCCGCCTGGTATTCGACGACCAGGTCGTCCAGGGGACCCCAGTCATACATGCCGGGTTCCGGCTCGATCAGCCCCCACATCCCAAAGATCGGTTGCGGCTTCGCATAGGTAATACCGGTCGGAGCATAAGCCGCGCCGAGGCCGGGGATGGCGTATTCGATGGCAATGGTGAACGCCGGCGGATTCCCTGCCTCGGGCGGGAAGGCGGCGGGAGCCGTGGTCACAGCAGTGGGTGTAAGGATGGCATCCGGTTGCCCGCAGGCTGCGATCATGACGAACAGGCTGGTTGCTGCCAGGATTCTTCGCATCATAGGTCCTCGCTTCTCACGAGTAATAACCCAGGCCCCATGACCGGGATGTGGCTTGCGGGCCGGTGGCTGCACTGGGGCGGCTCGGTCGCTGCCTGTAACCCCCCGGGGTGTGGAAAACTGGCGCGCCATGAAAAATGGTATAATCCCCCTCCGTATGAGTCCAGAGAAACCCACCTCCCAGACAAAGATATGCCCCACCTGCGGCACGCGGCTGGCGGACAATGCCACCCGCTGCCTGGTATGCGGCAGCGAATTCACCCCCCGGGTGGAAGCCAAATCCCGGAAATCGGTGCAGGGCTCCCGGATGCCGGAAATCCGCTTGAGCCTGCCTCTGGCGCTGACCCTGCTGGTACTGATCCTTGGCCTGGGCGCCGGGGGGGTGTTCGCCGGGCTGCAATTTACCGGCAACATCACCGTGCCGACGGTCGTCCCCACCATAACCGAGACGCCTACCGCCACGCCAACCCCGACCGAGACCCTCACCCCGACCCCCTCGCCGACCTTCACCCCGCTCCCGCCGATCGATTACGTCGTCCAGGCAAACGATACCTGTTCGGGGATCGCCCTGGTCTTCGGGGTATCGGTTCAATCCATCATCATCGAGAACAACCTGTCATCTACCT
>VGNO01000091.1 GCA_016865985.1 Chloroflexota bacterium
ATCCCCGGGTGTCGGTGAATAAAGAAAAACGGCACACTCCATTTCAGTGTGCCGAGTACCCCCATATAGAGGCTATTTGGTTGATTTCTCGTTACTACTCAGCCATAATATTGAAAGCCCAACCTGTGGCGTCGTTTGGCAGTTTTGACAGAAAATCGCCATATTTGGGATGGCTACATATGACAAACGAGCGCAATTTCAGCCTTTTTCGCCACAGGTGGCGGTTTTTGCTCAAACAGGCTGAGTAGTAACGATTTCTCTCCCAAAATGCCAAATCTGTAGGGCGGGTGGGGGTCGAACCCACACGGTGTCTCCACCGGCGGATTTTAAGTCCGCAGCGTCTGCCAATTCCGCCACCGCCCCATTGCACCCAATTCTATCCCAAGCGGGTATTCCGTCAAGGCATGCCAGGGACTGTCATTCCGGGCTTCAACTCCAGTCGCAGAACCCTGATAGACCCTGACAGCCGCATCAGGTACAATCCAGGGCGGAAGGGAACATCCTCAACCGAAACCGCCATGCCCTCCCTGTCAGCCCGGCTGGCGGGAACTGAAAGGACCTGTATGCAACCTGTCGCTGTGATCGGCATCGGCCAGACCAGGATCGACGAACATTGGGAGGTTTCGCTGCGCGACCTGGCGGTGGAGGCCGTCCTGGCAGCCCTGCACGACGCAGGCTGGGAATCCGCCGATGCCCTCTACGTTGGTAACATGCTCTCACCGCTCGTCAGTAGCCAGAACCACCTCGGCGCCCTGGTCGCCGACTGGGCCGGGTTGAAAAACATCGAGGCCGCCAAGATCGAAGCCGCCTGTGGATCCGGCGCCGCTGCCTTCCGCGCCGGTCTGATGGCAGTCGCCTCGGGTGAGGCGACTTCCGCATTGGCGGTCGGGGTCGAGAAGATGACCGATAAAGCCGGGCGCGATGTCACCGCCGCCCTGGCCACCGCCGCCGACGCCGATTACGAAGTGGAACAGGGCGTCTCCTTCGTAGGATTGAATGCCTTGATCATGCGCCGCTACATGCACGAATATGGCTGGAAACCCGCCGACTTCGCCGCCTTCTCGATCAACGCCCACGCCAACGCCATCCATAACCCGTTTGCCCGCCTGCGCCAGAAGATCACTCTCGATGATTACGGCAAAGCCCCCATGGTGGCAACCCCCATCAACCTGCTGGACGCCTCCCCGGTCGGGGACGGCGCGGCGGCGGCGCTCATCGTCCCGGTCGACGCTGCGCCGCGGGACGGGCGACCTCTGGTTACGGTGACCGGGTCGGCTGCCGCCACGGATACGATCGCCATCCACAGCCGCCGCCAGCCGCTCTTCCTCGAGGCGGCCCACACCTCCGCCCGGCAGGCTTACGCCCAGGCTGGGGTGGGACCGGAAGATATCGACCTCTTCGAACTGCACGACGCATTTTCGATCATGACCGCCCTCTCCCTCGAAGCCTGCGGTTTCGCCGAACGCGGCCAGGGACCCCGGCTGGGATTGGACGGCGCCATCACACCCCGGGGCCGCCTGCCGGTCTGCACCCGCGGCGGGTTGAAAGCGCGCGGCCACCCGGTCGGCGCCACCGGCATGTACCAGATCGTGGAGGTTGTCCAGCAACTGCGCGGCGAGTGCGGCCCAACCCAGGTGGCAGAAGCGCGTATCGGCCTGGCACAGAATATCGGCGGCAGCGGGGCCAGCATCATTACCCACATCCTGAAACGGGATTAGAATACCGGCATGCGCCTCAAATTCACCCGCTTCCTGATCCGCCTCCTGCTGCGCCTGTTGACGCGCATCGAAGTGCGCGGCATGGAGCACGTCCCTCCCAGCGGCAACTTCATCATCGCCTCGAACCATATCGGGCTGGTGGACGCCTTCCTGCCGTACTACATCCTGAACAATTCCAACCTCGTGTTGCTGGTGGGTGAAAAGTGGGAACAGATGTGGATCATGCGCTGGCTGGGAAGGCGGTTGAACTTCATCTTCGTGGACCGTTTCAACCCGGATCTCAAAGCGATGCGCGAGGTGATCTCCCGGATGAAGCGCGGCGATGTGCTGGTCATCACCCCGGAAGGCACCCGCTCTAAAGTAGGTTACCTGATCGAGGGCAAGCCGGGCGTCAGTTACCTGGCGGCAAAAATGGAGGTGCCGCTCCTGCCGGTCGGCATCAGCGGCACCTTTGACCGGGACTTCTTCGGCCAGATGAAACGCCTGAAGCGGCCGAGCGTCCTGGTCGATGTCGGGCCATATTTCACCCTGCCCCCCCTGCCGCGTGACGACCGCGACGAGATCCTGCAACAGTACACCGATGAGATCATGTGCCGCATCGCGGCCCAACTGCCGCCGGAACAGCGCGGTTTCTACGCCGGGCGCCCGCGCCTGGAGGCGCTGCTCCACGCCTCCCGGCCCGGAGGCGCGGATGCGTAGGTTTATCCTCCTCATCGTCCGGCTGGTCATCCACCTGATCGCCCGCGTGGAGGTCACCGGACGCGCAAACCTGCCCGCCACGGGCGGCTACGTCATCGCATCCAACCACATCGGGCGGCTGGACGCCTTCATGGCCTATTATGTGCTCGACCGTCCCGACATCATCATGCTGGTGGCGGAGAAATACCAGGAGCATGCCCTGACGCGCTGGATGGCTAAAAGCGTGGATGGGATCTTCGTCGACCGTTTCAACCCGGATATCCAGGCGCTGCGGGAGGCGATGAAACGGCTGCGGGTGGGCGGCGTGCTGGCGATCGGCCCCGAAGGCACCCGCAGCAGGACCGGGACCCTGATCCAGGCCCGACCTGGAGGCATTTACCTGGCCTGGAAGGCGGGTGTACCCATCATCCCGGTGGCGATTACCGGGACCGAGGACTCGGTTGTCAAGCGCAGCCTGAAACGCTTCCGCCGGCTGCGCATTACCGTCCACGCCGGGGAGGCATTCAACCTGCCGCAGGAAGCCAGGGGCATGGAACGGGACGCCCTGTTGCAGGAGTACACGGATGAAGTCATGTGCCGCATTGCCATCCTGCTGCCTGAAGCCATGCGGGGCGTCTACACTGGGCATCCCCGGTTGCGGGAGTTACCCCCCACGCCGGGACGGTCTACAGGATGATCCCCGGCGCTCTCTCTATAAATTTCCCCCCGCCGGGTTTGCCCAGCCATTCCCGTCCATCCACGATCAATTGGCCGCGCAGGAAGACCTTCTCCGGGAAGCCGGTCAATTTCCACCCTTCATAAAGGTTGTAGTCCGTGCGCTGGTGCGACAACCCCACGCCGTACTCGACCTTCCGCTCCGGATCCCAGATGACAATATCCGCATCGGAACCGGGCAGGAGGGCGCCCTTGCGCGGGTAGAGGCCGAAGATTTTGGCCGGATTGGCGCTGTTGAGCGCAACGAACTGCTGCGCCGTGATCTTCCCGGATCCGACGCCTGCGGTCCACAAAACCGGCAGCCGGTCCTGAACGCCGGGCAGGCCGTTGGGGATCTTGGTGAAATCGTCCCTGCCAAGTTCCTTGCCGGGGATGGCGATATCTTTGCCTTCATAAAGGATTGGGTTTGAGCCATCATAGAAAAACGGACAATGGTCCGTGCCAATGGTCTGGATGGCGCCGTCGGCCAGGCCTTCCCACAAGCGGGCGTTGTCGGCCGTTGTCCGCACGGGAGGCGAGCAGACCCACTTGGCGCCATCCGGGCGGCGCAGGTCGTCCTCGGTGAAGAACAGGTACTGCGGGCAGGTCTCGCCCATCGCCTTGACGCCGCGCTCGCGGGCGTAGCGGAGCATGTCCACTTCCCCGGCAACGTTCATGTGGACGAGGTACAACGGCGCGTCAGCAGTGGCAGCCAGGGCGAAAGCGCGCAGCGCCGACTCGACCGCCCCCCAGGCGGGACGGGTTTTGGCGTGCCATTCGGGGGTATGGTATCCGGCCTTCAATGCTTCAGCGGTCAGGATGTCGATCACGTCCCCGTTTTCCGCGTGAAGCAGGACCAGCATCCCGTTGTCGCGGGCGATGCGCAGGGTTTTGAAAATGCTGCCATCGTCGATGCGGAGACGCCCGTTGTAGGCCGTGAACACTTTCAGCGTGGTGATGCCCATCCCGCGCAGGGCCGGGATCTCGGCGGCGATTTTTTCGTCGAAGCGGGTCAGGTTCATGTGGGCGGAATAGTCCACGGCGGATTTTTCGGCTTTTTGGAGCCATGCAGCCACCGACTCCCTCACCCCTGCCCCTCTCCCTGTGTGAGAGGGGTTGGGGGCGAGGGAAACAAAATCAATGACCGTTGTCGTCCCCCCAAAGGCGGCGGCCTTCGTGCCGGTGTAATGGTCGTCCGAGGAGACCGTGCCGAACATCGGCAGGTCGAGATGGACGTGCGGGTCCACGCCGCCGGGGAGGATGCGCTTCCCGGCCGCGTCCACGATTTCGGCGTCCTCCACCGGCAGGTGTGTTCCGATGCGGGCGATCTTTTCGCCTTCGATCAAAATATCCGCCGCGAACGTTTTCTCGGCAGTGACCAGCGTGCCGTTTTTGATCAGGGTTTTCATCCGGCATCTCCTTCGGGGCGTAATTTCTGCAACTGTTCTTCCCACAGCCTGCGCGCCCGCCCGGCAATCGGCGCGGCAAGCAACCTTTGCAGGGCGGCTTCGGGCAGGGATTTATCGTAGAAGGCGCGGTAAAACTCCACCAGCGTGACCGTTTTCGCGGCGCACGATTCGACGGCCACCTCGTCGCCGACCTGTACATTCCCTTCTTCCAGCACACGGCAGTACAGACCGGGGCGTTCGGCCTCGCGGAAGCGTTGCACAAAGTCCGGGTCGCCCATGCGCCGGGCGAAGGTGTTGCACGGGATGCGGGCGGCGGTCACTTCCAGGGTCGCCGCGCCCACCGTCAGCCGGTCGCCGATGGAGAAGCGGGCGCACTCCAATTCGCTGACGGTCAGGTTCTCGCCGAAGGCGCCGGGGGCAAGGTCGCGCCCCAGTTGACGGGACCACCAGGCGTAGTCCGCCGCGCCGTAGACGTAGACCGCCTGGTCGGGTCCGCCGTGGTGTTTGACGCTGGCGATGAAGTCGCCTTCCAGCCCCAGTTTGCCGATCCATACGGGACCCGGAACCGGCTGCTTAAAAATCCCGGTGATCTCGGTCTTTTCGGGGTGTTCGAGGGTGGTTTTGTGGCCGAGGTTGAGGCTGATGAGTTTCATAAGCAAGGTTCCTGAAGGATCTAAAGTTTCTGGGGGAGCAAGGTTTTCCTTGTTCCGATGCTCCGCGTCGGAACGCGCTCGCCGCGCTCCGCGCCATGTTTCGGGACGCGGAGCGCGGTCACCAGGAGGCCTGCGTGTTACTTCGTGCCCTTCGTGGTTACGTCCTTAAATCGCATCCCGCTGAATGGGACAGGTCATGCAGTGACCGCCGCCGCGGCCGCGGCCCAGTTCAAAGCCGGGGATGGGGATCACTTCCACGCCAGCGAGGCGCATTTTGGCGATGGTGTACGTGTTGCGCTCATAGATGATGACCACACCCGGTTCTAGGGCGACGGTGTTGTTGGCGTCGTCCCACTGCTCACGCTCGGCCTGGTACTGGTCGCCGCCGGTCTCCACCACGGTCAGTTTCTTCACGCCGAGGGCGTCCGCCGCCGCAGACAGGAAGTCCTTTTCGCGCGTCACGTGAAAGTCGCCGGGCTTTTTGCCGGGGCGCAGGCTGATGGCCGTGATCTGGCCGATGACCTTCGGGAAGAGCGTCACCTTGTCCCGGTCGAGGAAGGTGAAGACCGTGTCGAGGTGCATGTGGGCGCGGTCCCTGGTCATCACGCAGGCAATGACGCGTTCGGCGCTCCCGGCGGTGAAGAGCGAATCGGCGACCTGCTCGATCATGCTGCCCTGCGTGCGCTCGGACATGCCGATCAGCACCGTGCCATTTCCGATTGGAAGCACGTCCCCGCCTTCGAGCGAGGAGCGGCTAAAGTTTTGCAGGTTGAACTCGCCGTCGGTTTTATTGGGATACCAGAAGGGGAAGGCCGCGTCCTTGAACATGGGGTGGTATTTGTAAATGGCATACATGTTCAGCGACTCGCGCTGGCGCGCCTTCCAGTACATCGGGTTGGCGGAGACGCCATCGAAGATCCAGCAGGAAGAGTCACGCGTGAAGAGCGTGTTGGGCAGGGGCGGTAATAGGAAAGAGTTCTTGTCGTCCAGCGCGGCGGCGTGCAGGGAAATGCGGGCATAAGCATCCCAATCGAGGCCCGCCTCGCCCGCCGTCAGCCCGCCGATCAGGTGCCGGGCCAGGGCCGCCGGTTCGAGGTCCAGCAGGAAGCGGCGGATCTCGTCCACCAGCGCCCAGCCGACGGTGTACTCGGCGGCGACCTGTTCCACGATCATCTGCCGGGCGGCGGGACTGGCCTGCAGGGTCTCGGTCAGCAGGTCCTGCACGTAGAAGACCTCCGTGCCGCGCTCGCGTATGACCCCGGTGAACTGGTCGTGCTCCCACTGGGCGCGCTCCACCCAGAGCACGTCGTCGAAGAGCAGTTCGTCGTGGTTGGACGGGGTGAGCCGCTGCAGGCTCAACTCGGGGCGATGGACGATCACCTTGCGCAGTTTGCCGACTTCCGAATAGACGCCGAAGGGGGGCATAGTGGGTCTCCTTTTTTACCTCGTGCAGGTCACGCTTGAAGCGTGGCCTGCAAATTGACCGGCAATATCACCCGCATGGTCGTGCCCGCGCCGGGAGCGGATTCTGCATGGATCGCGCCGCCGTGGGCCTCGGTCAGTTTCCTGGCGATGGCCAGTCCCAGCCCCATGCCTCCAGAATCAGCGGACTTGTAGAAGCGCTCGAAGACGTGCGGCAGTTCTTCGGGGGGGATGCCGGGGCCGGTGTCGGTCACTTCGATCACGGCCTGACCGTCGGCCTGACGATACCGTACGGACACGGTTCCGCCCGCGGGGGTGTAGCGCAGGGCGTTCGCCAGCAGGTTGGTCAGCGCCTGGCGGACGCGCCCCGGATCGAGGTCCAGCCAGGGCAGGTCCGCGCCCGCTTCGATGGTCAGGGATACGTCCGCCGCGGCGGCCTGCGCCCGGAACGAGTCCGCTGTCTCGCGCACCAGCAGGGACAGGTCGGTGGCTTCCTTCTTGAGTTGCAGTGCGCCGCTCTCGGTCAGCGCCAGTGTGCGCAGGTCTTCCACCAACCGGGAGAGGAGGTTGGTTTCGTCGAGCACGGCCTGCAGGTTGGCCTCGTCGGCAGGATAGACGCCATCGAGCATGCCTTCCAGGTTGCCCTGGATGACCGTTAACGGGGTGCGCAGTTCGTGGGTCACGTCGGCCAGCAGGTCGCGCCGCCGCTCGTCGAGGAAGTGCAGCCGGGAGGCCATTTCGTTGAAGGAGCGCGCCAGCCTGCGCACTTCGCGCGGACCTTTTTCCTGCACCCGCGCCGAATAGTCGCCCTGGCCGATCTGGTCGGCGGCCTTGAGCAGGTCGTCGAGCGGCACAACCACGCGGCGCATGCCCATCCCACCCAGGCCGATGGCGAGCACGCTGAACAGGAAAACGCCCATGCCCACCGGGATGACCCACTGGCCGAGATCGAAGGCGAAGGAGATGAGTTTCAGCGCCCGCGCCGCCAGCAGGACAATGCCCGCCAGCACGCCCAGGCTGACGATGTTGAAGACCAGGAAAATACAACCCATGCGCCGGAAGAACGGACCGTGCATGGAGCGGCGAGGCGGCGGCCAGGGTACGCTTTCAGGCCACCACTGCGGACGTTGACGCGGGGAGTGGGTGTGATGGTTCATCGGTCGTTGAATTTGTAGCCCACGCCATAGACGGTGAGCAGGTAGCGCGGGGTGGAGGGGTCCGGTTCGATCTTGCGGCGGATGTTCTTGATATGGGCATCTATGGCGCGCTCGTAGGACTCGAACGCCACGCCATGGACGGCGTTGAGCAGTTGGGCGCGGGTGAAGACCCGCCCCGGATAGCGGGCCATTTCGGCCAGCAGGTTGAACTCGGTGGGGGTCAGTTCTTCGATCTCGCGCCCTTCGGCGCTGACCCGCATGCGCGGCAGGTCGAGGGTCAGACCGGCGGCGTGCAGGACCTCGGGGACGGCGGAGGCGCTCTCCACGCGGCGCAGCACCACCCGCACACGCGCCACCAGTTCCTTCGGGCTGAAGGGTTTGGTAATGTAATCGTCCGCTCCAAGTTCCAGGCCGATCAGTTTGTCGGTCTCTTCCGAACGCCCGGTGAGCATGATGACCGGAACGCTGGACGCTTTCCGCAGTTCACGGGTTACGTCGAGGCCGTCCATTTGCGGCAGGCCGAGGTCGAGCACGATCAGGTCCGGTTTCCCGCTGCGCGCCAGGGAGAGGGCGGTCCTTCCATCCGAAGCGGAATGGACGGCAAAACCGGCGCGTTCGAGATAGTCACGCACCAGTTTCACGATCTTGGGTTCGTCGTCCACGATGAGGATGGTTTTCATATTTTTTTATCGAAGAACGCGAATTTCACGAAATGACCCGAGGCCTGGCGGGCCTCGGGTCTATTATACGCCGGGAACTTTAGGCTTCGGGCTTTTTATCTTCAGGTTCTTTGTCCCAGCCGGGGGTAGCGTGCGCCCGGCGGTGCATTTCAGCGAACATCGGATGGACGCCCTCGCCGCAGCGGCCAGGCCCCAGCGGGCCGTGCATGTGCCGCCAGCCCCAGCGCGGTCCCCAGATCATCCGGCGCAGGGAGCCGAAGGCCAGGGCGATCAGGAAGAAGACGAACAGCAGGCCGAAGAGTCCGCCGCCGAAGGGATGCATCCCGTAGTACGGATGGAACGGCGCGACACTTTCGGCCACCGGCAGTTCGAGATTGGCCGTCGCGGCGTGTCCCATGCCTGCGCGGAAGGCAAAGAAGCCGATCCCGGCGATGGCAGCCAGCAGGACCAACCCTGCAACAATACGAAAAGCAACATGTTTGAACATTTTTATTCTCCTTTGTTGATATGCCCCCAGTATAGGAGACAACTGTGAACTGAGTGTGAAGGAGGCGGGGAGAGGGTGTGGAAGGGACGTGCCTGGGAATAGGATGCGTTTGGGATAATCATATGGATGCGTTTCATTTCAGTTGAAACCACCGTCCCGAAGGTTCGAAAAACGGCCAAAATCTTTCCAACCAACCTTCGGGACGTTCTTCTTGCAACTCATTTGAAACACACCCTAATCATATGCCTGAGGTTCTTGATGTTTCTAAAGGATCAAGGTTTCTGGCGGATGTTACTCTCGATGGAGGCTTTCAGGTGGGAGAGGAGGTAACCGGTTTCACGCGCCAGGTCACCGAGCTGGGCATAGTCGGCGTCGGCAAGATAGCCGAGATCGCGGGCCAGCTCGAGGTGGTACTCGGTTTCGGCCAGGGAACCGGTGGCAATCTTCAAGTGGCGCAGGTAGTTGGCGGAACTGCCGAGCGCGTATCCCTCGGCGATATTCGCGCCCACTGAGGACGCCGAGCGGCGAAGTTGACTGGTTAGCCCGAAAAGTTCGTGTTTGGGGAAATTCTCGCTGGCTTTATAAACCGCAAGTGTCATGGCATGGGCGCGCTTCCAAACCAGCAACTTCCGAAACGCCTTCTCTTCCATCGTCATCCTCCATCAACTCCATCAGGCACATCAGAGACCTCAGGAACCTCAGGAACCTCATACGACTCCTGAAATTCTTTTATGCCAAGTAAAGCTATCAGCGCCTCCGGCGGGATGTCCGCTTCGGGCAGGTCGGTCTTGTAGAGTTGCTCGGTTTCCGCCCGCTCGCGCAGGGACTGCCACAGCAGTTGGCGCTCGTCGCTTTGCACCACTAGGTCGTTGAGCGTGGACGCATTGAGCAGGTATTCGCCGGTAGTGTAGAGGAATGTCAGCCGCCTCCACTTGTCCGCGACGATGGGACGGGGCAGCCGCTCCAGCGGACCCAACTGGATCTTGAAGTATTCCTCGCGTGCCCGCGGGTGGTCGAGTTCGTCGCGCAGGAGTTCGGCGCGGGTTGCCAGTTCGTGGCCGCGGACCGGGGCGGTCCACTCGATGTGACCGGCCCCTTCGCCGAAACTGCCGGGCTGGTAGAAGGCCAGGGTGTCCACGGCCACCACCTTGGGGGCGCTGCGGAACGGGATGCGGTACCAGCCGAGCAGGCGGGCAATTTCCAAGTCGCGCGGCGCGGGCAGGAGGCAGACGAGGACGAGGGAGACGGGGGTCAGCATGTTTCAATTTTATACCAAAAACGTCTGCAAGTCGTACACATCTGCAAGCCTGACAGGTCAAAAAACAGGCCGCTCACCTTTCGGCAGACGACCTGTCAGACTTATAAGACATGCAGACATGTAAGACTTTTTAGGCCAACCCGACCTCTTTATTGAATTCCACGATCAACTCGTCGATCTCTCCAACCTGTTTTTGGATCGAGGTGAAGTAGTCGCGCTCGTTCCACATCGCCTGGATTTCGGCATAGGTCTTGCCCTGCTGCTCGACCCAGGTGAAGTACTTCAAGTTGTGGATACGGCGACGGTCTTCGTAACGCAGTTCGAGCAGGTTGTCGGTGGACTGTCCGTGCAGGTAACGGGCGAAGTCGGCGGCGGCGTCCTTCTCGGTGTACGTGCCGAACTTTTA